>CAZOIB010000001.1:0-2001 GCA_964579785.1 uncultured Lysobacter sp.
GTGGGGGTCGGCAAGAAATGCGAACGCTCGCAACCACCCCCCTCTCTAACCGTCCCCCACAAGGGGGGAGGGAACGCGTCTGCGCTCGCGGTCAATACGTGCGACAATTTCGCCTTGCGCGCCATTCCAACCTCAATGCGCCACGCCGAGATAGGCATCGATCACGGCCTGGTTCTTCTTCACCTCGTCGGGCGTGCCGTCGGCGATCTTCTGGCCGTAATCGAGCACGACCACGCGGTCGGACAGGTCCATCACCACGCCCATGTCGTGCTCGATCAGGACGATGGTCGTGCCGAACTCGTCGTTCACGTCGAGGATGAAGCGGCACATGTCCTGCTTCTCCTCGACGTTCATCCCGGCCATCGGCTCGTCGAGCAGCAGCACCTTGGGCTCGGCGGAGAGCGCGCGTCCGAGGTCGACGCGCTTCTGCAGGCCGTAGGGGAGCCGTCCGACGGGAGTCTTGCGCACGTGCTGGATCTCGAGGAAGTCGATGATCTCCTCGACGCGCTTGCGGTGCTCCACCTCCTCGCGCAGCGCCGGACCGATGCGCAGCGCCTGCAGCAGGATGTTGGAGCGGATCATCAGGTTGCGCCCCGCGAGCAGGTTATCCAGCACGGACATGCCCTTGAAGAGGGCGAGGCTCTGGAAGGTGCGCGCGATGCCCATGCGCGCCGCGTGATGCGGCTCCATCGCATGCCGGGTTTCTCCCAGGAAGGTCACGCGGCCCTTCTGCGGGTGGTAGACCCCGTTGATCACGTTGAGCATCGAGCTCTTGCCGGCGCCGTTCGGGCCGATGATGGCGCGGATCTCGTGCTGGCGCACGTCGAAGGTGATGTCGGTGAGCGCCTTGACGCCGCCGAAGGCGAGCGAGATGTCCTCGACCTTGAGGATCACGTCGCCGAACTCGCGCGCCGCCGCCGTCATGCCGCCTTCCTTGCCGCCTGCGGCGCGAAGGTCTTCGCCTCGCGCACCGCGAGCTGGGCGCGCACCGTCCCGGTACGCCCGTCCTCGAAGCGCACCTGCGCCTCGACCCAGCAGTGGTCCATGTCGCTGTAGAGCGCGTGCACGATCGGCTCGTACTTCTCGGCGATGTAGCGCCGGCGCACCTTGCGCGTGCGCGTGAGCTCGCCGTCGTCGGCGTCGAGCTCCTTGTGCAGCACGACGAAGCGGTGGATCTGGCTGCCGCAGAGCTTGGGGTCGGCCGCGAGGTCGGCGTTGACCTGCTCGACGCACTCGCGCACCAGTTCGTAGACCTGCGGCTTCGCGGCGAGGTCCTGGTAGCCGGAATAGGCGATGCCGCGGCGCTCCGCCCAGTCGCCCACCGCCTGCATGTCGATGTTGATCATCGCCGTCACTTCGGGGCGGCCGTCGCCGAAGGCCACCGCTTCCTTGATGGAGGCGAAGAACTTGAGCTTGTTCTCCAGGTACTTGGGGGCGAAGAGCGTGCCGTCCTGGACCTTGCCCACGTCCTTGGCGCGGTCGATGATCTTCAGGTGGCCGTCGGCGTCGAAGTAGCCCGCGTCTCCCGTGTGGTACCAGCCTTCGGCGTCCTTGGCCTCGCGCGTGGCCTCCGCGTTCCGGTGGTACTCGACGAAGAGCCCGGGGCAGCGCAACACGATCTCGCCGGAATCGAGGACGCGTACCTCGACCCCGTCGAGCGGCAGGCCGACCGTGTCCGGCTTCACCTTCCCGTTGGGCTGCACGCACACCGACGCGCAGGTTTCCGTCTGGCCGTAGAGCTGCTTCAGGTTGATGCCGAGCGAACGGTAGAAGACGAAGAGGTCGGGACCGATGGCCTCGCCCGCCGTATAGGCCACGCGGATGCGCGACATGCCGAGCGAGTTGCGCAGCGGCCCGTAGATGAACAGGCCACCGAGCGCGTACTGCAGCCGGTCGACGGCGGAGACCTCCTGCCCGTCGAGGATGCGCGAGCCGACGCGCCGCGCGATGGCCATGAAATGGCGGAAGAGCCACCGTTTGAAGCGCCCGGCGTCCTCCATG
>CAZOIB010000002.1:0-14050 GCA_964579785.1 uncultured Lysobacter sp.
GCGATGCCCGTTGATCGCTGATCTTTATGATGCACCATTGGATCGTACGGAAACGGGGGGCAACTGGCCGCAGCGGTAATGTCCGCCTGACCTGCCCTCTTTGGCGATACCAACCGGCAGTCAGTTTGGTCAGTTGGATTCGAGGCGGACAAATCGATGGTCTGCTCCTGGCCGAATCGCGACGGACACATAGCAATGAACGCTAGACGCCGTTGGGGATCTTGGAGGACATCATTTTCCTCCGGTCGATCCTGCGCCCGTCGACGATGAACCTTCCGTCACCGACGGCGTGGACCGTGCGCCTCTCCTTGCGTGCGGTCTCGATGTAAGCGGCAACCGCCTCCAGCACGACGATGTTGTGCCTATTGACGATGTCGATGACCTTGCACTCCATGTTGGCGAGGCACTCCTTGATCAGGGGCGACCTGACGACCTTGCCCTGCACCGGCGTGAGCCTGAACCTGGCGAACTTGTCCGTGTCCTTCCCGGAGCACGTCCCGATGCCGACCACCTTGTCGAGCATGTCGACTGTGGGAATGGCGATGACGCATTCCCGGTACTTTCGCAATGCTGCGAAGGAGTGATTCCATTCACCCGTGGTGATGGCAAACACGGGAGTGAAATCCAGCACCATGGTCCACGAGATGGTCATGATGTTGCTCTTGTGCCCGTCGTGGGTGGTGACGAGGACGACAGGCCCCGATTCCATCAGGGTGAAGGCGCGGCTCAGCTTCAACTGACGCATGCGAGCGGCTCCGTCTATCGCGCGAGGCTCTTCGCCCGCAATACCGGATAGAGCCTGTACTCCCGATCCCAGCTCGGGTGACGCTGGTAAAAGAAATCGAGCCGCGCCTTGGGACTCCCCGCGAACTCTGCGTCACTTTCGACGCGCTTCCTGAACTCCGCGGCCAACGCAGGATCTGCTGCGAGCGCCTCGCGCGCGACGTCCTCGGCGACGTAGGCTTCCATGTACTCGCGCTGCTCGAAGGCGATGTTGAACTCGCCCCACGCCGCGAGCGAATCCGGCGCCCGCGGCTCGAGGAGCGACATCGCCAGGCGGGAGCGCGGCTGGGCGATCGGCACGAAGAGCGAACCGGCGGGGAGCGTTCGCCGCTCCGGCTTCCACTCGCCCTCGAGCGTCATGCGTTGGCGATTCTCGCTGGTCGTCGTGCCCGCCGTGGCCTTGGTTGCGCGGAAAGTCTCGGTGTCCGCGCCATTGACGGCGGTCTTGAGCACCTCGTAGCGGATGCCGTGCAAGTCCAGCCAGCGTTGGGCGCGCGGTGCGTGGGCCGCCGGCACGAGATAGCCGGTTTCCGGCGCCGTGACGACGAGGCTGGGCACGATCTCGTCATGGAGCTTCACCGTCCACACCTCGGGCCTACTCTCGTCGTAGCGGGTCATCGACGCGCCGGAGACTTCCGAATGCGACCGGGTCCACGCGTAGCCGCGGAAGGGAACTTCGCGGAACTTGTCCGTGGCGCGGTAGGTGAGTTCCACCGGCTTGCCGGCGAGTGCAGCGGCGCGTGCATCCGCTTCCATCGCCGTGCGGCGCCACGACGGTCCTTCCTTCGCCACCTGTTCGACGATCGACAAGATCACCTGCCGCGTCGCCTCCACCCGCGCGGGGTAGGTCTTCCAGGAGTGCGTCTCGACCAGCATGCCGAGGCGGTTGCGCAGCCAGAAGTAGCCGTGCGAGAGGCGCGGCGGCGGCACCCCGTCGCGGATTCCGGAAGAGGGGTCGTCGTCCTTGATGAATGAAGGATAGAAGGCGAGGGGGAGGGAGCCGTTGCGCGCCAGATGGGCCACGGTCGCCTCGCGCAATGCGAGCCCTGCCTTGCGCAGCGCCTCGTCGCCGGCGTTGACGGGCTGCACCATGATGGCGATGTCGTGCTCGAACTTCGCACCGTCGGTGACGTGCAGGTCCGCCACCACGAGCGGGTCCCACGCCTCGACCAGGCGCAGCATTGCCTGCATCTCCGGCGCGTCGGCCTTCATGTATTCGCGGTTCAAGTTGAAGTTCTGCGCCGTGGTGCGCCAGCCCATCTCGCGCGGCCCGCGCTGGTTGGGCCGGTTCCAGGCGCCGAAACGCTCGTGCCCGTCGACGTTGAACACGGGGACGAAGAGGAGCACCTGCTTGCCGAGCGCGCCGGGCAGGGCCTTGCCCTCGAGCAACTGGCGCAGGGCGAGGAAGCCCGCATCCTTGCCGTCGATCTCGCCCGCGTGGATGCCGCCCTGCACGAGAACCACCGGCAGATTGGACTTGCGCGCCTGGGCGGGCGTGAGCGCACCGGCCTGCGAAACCACCAGCACCTTCATCGGCCGGCCTTCGGGCGTGACGCCGTAGTCCTGACAGCGCACCGCCTTGGGGTAGCGCTTGGCGAACTCGCCGCAGAGCGCGATCACCTCGGCGTAGCGGCCGGTCTTCGCGAACCCGGTTCATTCGGCCTGGGTGACCAAAGGATGAGGTTGGGCGCCGCCGCTCGCAGTTGCCGCTGCGCAGAGGAGGGCCAGCAACGCTGCCAGGCGGTGCCGGTGCATGGGGGTGGAAAACAGGTTCGTGTGCGATGTCACGGTCAGTCTTCCGAGAAGAGAGCCCTTCCGCGCGCACGAAGGAGATCGATCAGCTTCTGTGCGGCCGGTGAAAGATAGCCATCGCGACGGTACACCACGTCGAAGCGACGGTGCATGGTGGTCTCCTTCAGCGGAACCTCCCGCAGGATCGAGCCGGCATCATTCCTGCCGACGTGCCGGCGCGACGTGAACGTGAGCAGTTCCGTCTGGTGGATGAGCGTTGGCATCATCAGGATGAGGTTGGTCTCGATCTGGACCAGGGGCCCGGGCAGTCCCCGGCCCTCGAAGACCCGTTCGAGCCACTGGCGAGTTCCCACCGAGGGAGGGGCGAGGACCCACCGGTAGGCAAGCAGGTCCGGCAGGCGAGCCTTCCTCTTCAGGATCGGGTGGCTGCGGCTGGCGATCACCACGGCCTCGTCTTCGAGTATCGGATGGCTGGCAAGGTCCTCCGTTTCCCGGGTGGCCGTGGTGAGGATGAAGTCGACTTCTCCCGCCTCCAGCTGCGTGCCGAGGACATCGTTCTGGGCAATGACCGTGCGCAGTCTTACGCCCGGCGCTTCGGGAAGGAAGACGCGGCACAGCGGCGGCATGAGGAAGCGCGCAAGCGTGGGCAGCACGCCGACGCGCACCTGGCCGGCCACGCCCGCCCCGACCTCCGCGATCTCGTGCACGGCGTCGTCGGCCGCCACGCGCAGGTTGCGGGCGCGCCGCACGAGTGCCTCGCCTGCCGCCGTGAGCCGGATGCCGCGGCCGACGCGCTCGAAGAGTGCGGTGCCCAGGGTGGCCTCGAGGCGGCGCACACAGCCAGTCAGCGCAGGCTGCGTGCGGTGCAACTTCAGCGCCGCCTTTCCAAGGTGCCCCGCTTCGGCGATTGCCTCGAAGTAGCGCAGGTCACGCAAGTCCAAATGATTCGCCATATCTATCGATTCAAAGAAATAATGAAATGGACGTAATGAATTGTCTCACCGATGATGGACTCGCACCACTCGACCCGGGGGTATAACCCGGGCAAGCCGTACCCAACCGAATCGCCACTGGAGGAGTCACCATGAATCGCTGGGCATCCCGAGCCGCGGCCGCGGCCGTCGTCATCCTCACCGCCGGATTCTCCGGTGTCGCGCTGGCCCAGGCCGGCTACCCCGACAAGCCGGTCCGCCTCATCGTCCCGTTCCCGCCGGGAGGCGGCACCGACATCCTCGGCCGGATCGTCGGCGACAAGCTGTCGACGACGCAGGGCTGGAAGGTCGTCGTGGAGAACAAGGCCGGCGCCGGCGGAACCGTCGGCCTGGATGCGGCCGCCAAGGCCAAGCCGGACGGCTACACGCTCGTGATCGCGCAGACGAGCAACCTGTCCATTGCGCCTTCGATCATGTCGGGCCTGCCCTACGACCCCGTGAAGAACTTCGCGCCGGTGCGGCTGATCGCGGCCGTGCCGCTTGCCATCGTGGTGGGTGCCAATTCGCCCATCAAGTCGATGGCGGACCTCGTTGCAGCGGCGAAGGCGACTCCCGGCAAGCTCCTCTTTGCCTCTCCCGGCAATGCGACGGTCGCGCACTTGACCGGCGAGCTCTTCCAGAAGACGGCCGGCATCAAGTACACGCACGTGCCGTACAAGGGCACCGCGCAGGCCTTGCCGGACGTGATCAGCGGGCGCGCCTCGTTCTTCGTCGCCTCGATCGAGTCGGCCACGGCACAGGTCAAGTCCGGCCAGTTGCGCGCCATCGCCGTCACGTCGCTGGCCCGCGCTCCGCAGTGGCCCGACGTGCCCACGGTTGCCGAGTCGGGCTTCCCCGGGTTCGAGGCCATCACCTGGTTCGGCGTCGCCGTTCCGGCCGGAACGCCCGCCCCGATCATTGCGCGCCTCGACGCGGAAGTCGCCAAGGTACTGGATGCCCCCGACGTGAAGGAGCGTCTCAACGGCAAGGTGGACATCGGTCCGGCGGCCTTCGCAGCCTTGATCAAGTCCGACCACGACAAGTGGGCGGGCGTGGTCAAGGAAGCCGGCATCAAGGTGCAGTAGGCGTCCCCTCCGCGAAGCGGACAGGCGCGCCGTGAAGACCAGGCTACTCGACAACCGGGACTTTCTCGCAGGGCTGCTGTTCATGGCCATCGGTGCCGGCGGGTTCGGCATCGCACTGTCTTACCCGTTCGGCAGCGTCCAGCAGATGGGACCGGGGTTCTTCCCCCGCGTCCTCGGGGGAATACTCGTCGGCTTCGGAGTCGTCACGCTGGTCCGCGGCCTGCGCGCGGGCGAGCCGGTGGAGGGCGGCTGGGGCTGGTTTCCGCTCGCCATGCTCACCGCGTCGCTGGTCGCCTTCGGGTGGCTCATGGAGCACGTGGGCGTGGTTCCGTCGCTGGTCGTGCTGGTCGTGTCCAGCGCCTACGCGGGCCGCGAGTTCCGCTGGGGCGAGGTGGCGGTGCTCGCGGTCGCCATGACCCTGCTGGCGGTGGCCATCTTCATCTGGGGCCTGGGGCTGCCTTACGAGCTCTTCGCCTTCGAGTTCGGGAGATAGCCCGTGGACGTCCTCGCGAACCTGGCGCTGGGCTTCGGCGTCGCGCTCTCCCTCAAGAACCTGGCCTACTGCTTCCTCGGCGTCTTTCTCGGCACCCTCATCGGCGTGCTGCCCGGCATCGGGCCGCTGGTCACCATCGCGATGCTGCTGCCGATCACCTTCGGTCTCGACCCGGTGAGCTCGCTCATCATGCTGGCCGGCATCTTCTACGGTGCGCAGTACGGCGGCTCGACCACGGCGATCCTCGTCAACATGCCCGGGGAGGTTTCCTCGGCGGTGACGGCGATCGACGGCTACCAGATGGCGCGGCAGGGCCGTGCGGGACCGGCACTCGCCACCGCGGCGTTGTCCTCCTTCGTGGCCGGCATCATCTCGACCCTGCTGGTCGCCTTTTTCGGGCCGCTCGTCGGCCAGTGGGCACTCGAGATCGGTGCAGCGGAGTACTTCTCCCTGATGCTGATGGGCCTCGTCTTCTCCGCCGTGCTGGCGCACGGCGACCTCGTGAAGTCGCTCGCGATGGTGGTCGTCGGACTGATGCTCGGCATCGTGGGAACCGACGTCACCTCGGGCCTGCCACGCTTCTCCTTCGGGGTGGCCGAGCTGCTCGACGGCGTGGGCTTCACCGTGGTGGCGGTCGGACTCTTCGCCGTCGCGGAGATCGTCCAGAACCTCGCCCGCACCGACAAGGTGGAGGTCTTCACCAAGGACGTGAAGAACCTCATGCCGACCTGGGCCGACATCAAGGCCATTACGGGGCCGACCCTGCGCGGGACCGCCCTCGGATCCATCTTCGGTGCGCTGCCGGGAATCACGGCTTCGGTGGCATCTTTCTCCGCATACATGCTGGAGAAGAAGCTCGCCAGGGATCCTTCCCGATTCGGCAACGGCGCGATCGAGGGCGTTGCCGCCCCGGAGGCAGCCAACAACGCCGCGGCGCAGACCCATTTCATTCCCACCCTGACGCTGGGCATCCCCGCGAGCGCTGTCATGGCGCTGATGCTGGGCGCCTTGACGATGCAGGGCATCCAGCCCGGTCCGCAGGTGATGACCTCCAAGCCCGAGCTTTTCTGGGGCCTGGTCGCCAGCATGTTCGTCGGCAATGTCCTGTTGCTCCTGTTGAACCTGCCGCTGGTCGGCCTCTGGGCACGCCTGACCCAGGTGCCCTACCGGTGGCTGTTCCCCGCGATCCTGGTGTTCGCCGCGCTCGGCAACTTCAGCCTCAACAACAGCGCCATGGACGTCTACCTGTGCGCCGCCGTCGGCGTGCTGGGCTATGTCTTCGCCAAGCTCGAGTGCCAGCCGGCGCCACTCATCCTCGGGTACGTGCTCGGGCCGATGCTGGAGGAAAACCTGCGCCGCGCGCTCCTCATGTCGGAAGGCAGCTTCGCGGTATTCGTCACCCGTCCCATCAGTCTTGCATTCCTGCTGGTCTCCGCGCTGATTCTCCTCGCCATGGTGGTGCCGGCAATGCGGCGCGGCCGGGAACGCGCGATCGAGGGTGGAGACGCCGGCTGACCCCGACAGGCCTTTTCATTCGCTTCGGAAACATCACGAAAGGAAACTCCATGAGCAACGCTTCCCTCGCCGACGTCCGCCGCGACTTCGAGCGCGTTTCCCCCGACGTCGTCGCGCAGGCCGCGAAGTACCAGGCGGCAATCCTTGCCGACGTCGCCGGTCGCCGCGGCACGATGGACCGTGTCGCGCCGCTGTCCCGCGACATGCGGCTTGCCGGACCGGCGTTCACGGTCGAGGTGCGCGCCGGCGACAACCTCATGATCCACGCCGCGATCGCCATGGCGAAGCCCGGCGACGTGCTGGTGATCGACGGCAAGGGCGACACCAGTTGCGCCCTCATGGGCGCGCTCATGATCAATGCCTGCAAGGTGCTGCAACTCGGCGGCATCGTCATGGACGGAGCCATCCGCGATACCGACGAGCTGCGCGAACTGGGCTTCCCGGTCTTCGCCGCGGGCGCGAATCCCAACGGGCCCACGAAGTTCATTCCCGGGCGCATCAACTGGCCCGTCTCAGCGGGAGGACTCGCCGTCAGCCCCGGCGACCTGGTCGTCGGCGATGCCGACGGTGTCGTCGTAGTCGAGCGCGAGAAGGCCGCCTCGCTCCTGCCGCTCGCCGCGAAAAAGGTCGCCGACGAAGCGAAGCGCATGGACGAGATCCGGGCGAAGCGGGCGCTCAAGCCAGGCTGGCTCGATGCCTCCCTGCGTGCCGCTGGCGTGTTGAAGGAGGGCGAGACGCTGTGAGTACCAAGCCCGTCATCCTGGTCACCGCGGCCGATCTCGCGCCGCAAGCGCTGGCGCTGCTGGCCGATTTCGAGGTGATCTACACCGGCAAGACTCCCGACGAGGAAACGATCGCTTCGCTCTGCGAAAAGCACCAGCCCGTGGCGATCATCGTGCGCTACGGGAAGATTCCCGCTCGTGTCATGGACGCCTCGAAGTCGCTGCGCGTGATCTCCAAGCACGGCAGCGGGATCGACACGATCGACTCCAAGGCTGCGGCGGCACGTGGCATTGCCGTGAACGCCGCCGTGGGTGTCAACGCCGATGCGGTAGCCGAGCACGCGTGGGCGCTGATTCTCGCCTGCAGCAAGAACGTGGTTGCCCTCGACGGGCGCATGCGCGCGGGATTCTGGGACAAGGCCACGCACAAGAGCCTGGAGCTGAAAGGCAAGACCCTCGGCGTGGTGGGGATCGGCGCAATCGGACGCCGCGTTGCCGAGCTGGGCGTGGCCTTCGGCATGCAGGTCGTGGCCTTCGATCCCTTCGCCAAGGCGGCACCGGCGGGCGTGACGCTCGTTGCCCTCGACGAATTGCTGGCACGAGCGCACGTCGTATCGCTCAACTGCCCGCTGACCGAGGAAAACCGGCACCTGCTCAACCGGGATTCCCTCGGCAGGATGCGTGACGGCGCGATCCTCGTGAATACCGGGCGAGGCGGTCTCATCGACGAACCGGCGCTGCTGGAGGCGTTGGCCAGCGGCAAGCTGCGGGCGGCAGGGCTGGATGCATTCGCAACCGAGCCACTGGTCGGCGAGCACCACTTCAGGACGGTTCCGAACGTGGTCCTTTCCCCCCACGTTGGGGGAGTGAGCGAGGACGCTTACGTGAACATGGGTACGGCGGCAGCGCGCAATGTGCTGGCCGTGCTTTCCGGACCGCGATCCGCAGCCGCGGATTGAGCAGGCCCCTGGTGGCCATGCGCTTTCCGCTCAGGGACGCATCCACCCTCGCTTCGACGCATGGAAGGCGAGGATGCCGTAAACGACCGCCACCCCGACGTGGACCACCGTGAGGGCCGCGGTGGTCAGCAGCACGAAGCGCTCGACGTGCTCGCCGCTGTCTTCCTTGCTGGACAACGCCAGCTCGGCGCCGGCGACGAAGAGGATCACGCCCAGCACCGGATCGGGAAACAGGCGCAGCAGGACCTGGACGGAGCCGGAGAAGAAGAGCGCCAGCACGGTGAGCAGCACGCCGAGCATGACGGTCGCGCCGCCCGTGCGCGCGCCGAACTTGACGTGGCCGGCCATGCCGCCCGCCCCGTGGCAAACGGGCACGCCGCCGATGGCGCTGGTCCACGCGTTCGCGAGGCCCGTCGAGATGGCCACGCCGCGTTCGCCAACCGGCCGGTCGGGGAACAGGCGATTGTTCTCGCGAGTGATCGCCAGGAGCGCGTTGCCGAACGTCAGGGGCAGCTGCGGAAGGGCCAGCAGGATGGCGCCGGCCCAAAGGTCCGCGGCCGAGAGCGAGGACCAGGCGAGATCCGGCCAGCGGAAGCCGGGCTGGATCGCAAACAACTGGCTGCCTAGCGCCGGTTCTTGCGCGAGAGCCATCACGATGCCGGCCACGAGGAGCAGCAGCATCACCGGGAACCGCGAATGCGCGAGGAGCGCGAACGCGAGCAGTGCCGCGGCGATCCACGGCGCGCCCGCCATCATGCGGGTGCCCGTGAGCATGAAACTGAAGCCCAGGCCCATGACCACGCCCAGCAGCGTGGAGCGCGGGATCCACTCCGCCAGCCGCTTCGCGAGGCCCGTGGCCCCCAGCACCAGCCAGATGATCGCGGTGGCGAGTCCTGCCCCGACGACGATGCCGGGAGTCACCGCCATGCCGGCTGCCTGGGTGGCGGCCGCGGTGCCGATCGTCTTCATCGGCTGCACGGGAAACGGCGTGCGGTACCAGAGGCCCGTGGCGATCATGACGATGCCGAAGCCGAGCAGGACTCCGGCCGGATCCATCTTCACGATGGCGAGATAGGCAATCAGGAAGGGGACCAGGGTCCCGAGGTCGCCGAAGGCCCCGGAGAGTTCCTCGAGGTCGTAGCGGTTGCGGGCGATGCGCCCCTCCGGCGGAGTCTGCGTCTGCGGGTTCATCGCCGGATCATATCGGCTCGCCATGCCGGAAATCCACCAGTCCCCACTCGCGCCTTGCCGCCCCCGGACGGCTTCCCACCCCGCCAACTACGCGAGGTGTATGCTGAATCCGCACATCCGGGAGCGCATCGGGCGCTGGTTCGTGCGGCATGCGTCGCGTTCCTCGCGCCGTCGTCGGCTCCCCGGTAGGTGGCGCGACCGTCAACCAGCAAGAAAGACGACAGGAGGACGCGCGATGAACAACGAAACTCCCCTGCAGGTGCTGCGCCGGCATCCGTTCGTCAAGGGATTGCAGGAGCACGAAATCGAGCAGCTCGGCACGCTCGCCCGCGAAGTGCGCTACGAGCGCGGCCACGTGCTCTTCGGCGAGGGCGAGGAGTCCACGCAGTTCTATCTCATCGTCTCGGGCTCGGTGGCGCTGGAGATCGCGCCGCCCAGCGGCGTGTTCATCGTCGACACGCTCGCTGCCGGCGACGAGTTCGGCTGGTCCTCGGTGATGGGGCAGGGAACCGTCTACCAGGCGCGCGCGCTG
The DNA here is from genome assembly GCA_964579785.1 of uncultured Lysobacter sp. Classification (GTDB taxonomy): domain Bacteria; phylum Pseudomonadota; class Gammaproteobacteria; order Burkholderiales; family Usitatibacteraceae; genus FEB-7. The sequence continues at coordinate 10,004 of CAZOIB010000002.1, forward strand.
TCGGACATGGACGTGCTCGCCTTCAATGCCGGCGAATTGCGCGCGCTGTGCGAAGCGGACAAGGCGTTCGGTTACGAGCTCATGCGCCGGCTCCTGGGCGTGGTGTCGGATCGCCTGCAGGTCACGCGGCTGCACCTCATGGACACCTACTGGCCGGTGGCCAGGAAGGCCGGGGCCTGAACGCGAACGGGGAACGATGGCGCACGAATCGTCGAAAACAAAAAAGGTCTGGGGGGCGCTGGAACATGCGGTGCTGCAGGGCGAGGGCATCGACATCGGCTGCGGGACGGACCCCGTGTTCCCGCACGTCATGCCGTTCGACCTGGCCGACGGCGACGCCAACGAGATTTTGCGTCATGTGCAGCGGCAGTTCGATTTCGTCTACGCGTCGCATTGCCTGGAGCACATGCGCGATCCGCGCGCGGCGATCGCGCAGTGGTGGCAGCTGGTGAGGCCGGGCGGGGTGCTCTTCGTGATCGTCCCCGACGAGGATCTCTACGAGCAGGGCTACTGGCCCAGCCGCTTCAACCGCGACCACAAGTGGACCTTCACCATCGCCAAGCACGCGAGCTGGTCGCCGGTGTCCGTGAACTTGCTGGAACTTGCAAAATCGCTCCCCGGCGGCGAGGTCCTCGACATCCGCCTTTTCGACACCGGCTACGACCGGCAACTGCAGTCGAACGGGCAGGTGGCCGGCACGACGTCCTGGAAGCTCGCGCGCGCCGCGGGCCGCGCGGCCTACGGCGTGCTGCGCCTGCTGGGCCTCGGCAAGGAAGCGCTCAAGCGCCGGTTCATCCGTCCCATCGACCAGACGTCCTTCCCGGAAGTGCTGGCGCAGATCCAGTGCATCGTGCGCAAGAAGGGGACGCTACCCTCCCGAGGGTAGCGTCCCCTTCAGTTGTTTATCGGTTGAGCAGCATCCACGCGCCCGTGCCGAGGTAGACCACGCCGAGCGTCATCACCGTCCAGCGCGTCCACTGGCGGAAGGAGGCGTCGGTCAGCCTCTCCAGCACGCGCCGCGACAGCGTGGTCCCGACGACGGCAAGCGCCACCATCAGCACGCCCAGCCGCCAGTCGACGCTGCCGCGACTGGCGGCGGCGACCAGCCCGCCGAAGTACGCGATCTTGATGATGTGGCCGAGGCTCTGGATGGATGCTTTCGTCGCGACGACCGCCCGCCGGTCCATCTGCGAGCGGACGAAGAAGACGTCGAGGATGGGGCCGGAAACTCCCGCCAGGAGCTGCAGCCCGGTGCAGATCACGCCGCACGCGAATGGGTGGCCGCGCTTCTGCACGTCGAGCACGAGCTTCTCCGGCAGGGCCAGGCCGACGAACGGCGTGATGCCCAGCACCAGCAGCGCCACCGGCTTGCTCACCAGGATCTGCACGAGCGCGAAGGCGGCTAGCGCGGCAAGCGAGCCCCAGGCGTTGCCGCGGAAGACGCGCCAGTCGATCGATTGCCGCCACAGCATGGCGCGCCAGCCGTTGGACGCGAGTTGCGTCACGCCGTGCAGCACCATCGCCTGCGGCACGGTGAGGACGGCGAGGAGGGCGCCCATGAAGATCATGCCGCCGGCCATGCCGAGGATGCCGGAGATGAACGAGGTCACCAGCGCGGTGACCGCGAGGAAGGCCAGGACGAGGGCGGAAGGCACGGGACGGTGGTGGTGGAAAGCGGCCTTCCTGCAGTCCGGCCTGGCTTACTCGAGCGGGATGCGCGACTTGTTCGCCGCGAGCCAGGCCGCGAAAGTCTGCAGGCCCGGATGGAGCGCGCGCGAGGCGGCGACATCGCGCGCAGCGCAGAACTCCGCCTCGAAGTCGCGCTTGAACTGGAACATGTTGCCGAGGTCTTCGGCACCCGGAAAGCCGAAGGCCCGATAGGCCTCGGGCGGCACGTCGTTGTAGCGCACCGGCTGTCCCAGGGCTTGCGCGAGCTGCGCGGCCATCTGCGCGCCGGTCAGGTGCTCACCGGCCACGCCCACGGTCTTGCCGACGAACCCGCTTCCCGCCTTGAAGATGCCGTAGGCGCAGCCGCCGATGTCATGCGCCGCGATGCCGGGGAGCTTCGCATTGCCCATGGGCATCGTGATCGCGAGCGTTCCGTCCGCGCCCCTCTTCGGGCCCATGCCGAAATGGATCAGGTTGTCCCAGTAGAAGGAGGTGAGCAGGAACGTCGTGGGAACCCCGGCTTCGGTGAACAGGCGGTCGGAGGCTCCCTTGGCGTCGAAATGCGGGACCTTGTATTGGCCCATCAGCGTGGGCATGCGTTCGCTCTCCAGCGGCACCCAGCGGCGGGTGTCCTCGAGCGTCGACCAGATGGCGTGGCGCACGCCGGCGGCGCGCGCGGCGCGCGCGATGTTGCCGGCCTGCGCCGCCTCCTTCTCCGGCGAAAAGTGCGCCCAGAAGAAGGTGACCGCATAGACGCCGTGGGCACCGGCGAATGCGCGGGCGAGGCTCGCCTCGTCGTCGACGTCGGCAGCCACGACGATCGCGCCCTGCCGGGCGAGCGCCTGGGCGCCGGGGGAGTTCACGTCGCGCGTGATGGCGCGCACCGCGAAGCCGCCGGCGGGATCCTCGAGTATCGCCCGGGCGAGGCCGCCGCCCTGCGCGCCGGTCGCACCGAGGATCGCGATGGTCTTTCTCTCAGTCATGGGGGCCTCTTGGGCAGGTGGGGGTGCCAGCTTACTGCGGCAGCATGGGAAACGCGATCACGGGGCTGCGCCGTGGGATGCACCGCCGCAGGCGATCGCTCCGGAGTCCGCGAGCCGGTCGACGAAGGCGGCGTCATAGCCCAGTTCTGCCAGGACTTCGCGCGTGTGCTGGCCCAGCATCGGTGCCGCCCGGGTCACCGCGCAGGGTGTGTCGGAGAACTTGACCGGCATCCCGAGCGCCTTGGTCCTGCCCGCCTTCGGGTGGTCGACCTCTACGACCATCTCGCGCGCCGCCACCTGCGGGTCGGCGAGCATGTCGCCGATCCGGTTGATGGGGCCGACCGGCACGCCGGCCGCCTCGAACTCGCGGATCCAGTCGGCCGAAGGGCGCGATTTCATGCGCTCCGCGATGAGCGGCGTGAGTTCCGCCAGGTGCTTCATGCGCTCGCCGTTGCTGGCGAAGCGCGGGTCGGCGAGCAGGTCCTCGCGGCCGATGGCTTTCGCGATGCGCTCCCAGTTGGACTGGTTGGCGCCGCCCACGTTGATCCAGCCGTCGGCGGTCGGGAAGGCCTGGTACGGGGCGGTGAGGATGTGCGCCGAGCCCGTGGGCCCCGGGTTCTCGCCGGTGGCGAAGTAGATGGCGCTCTGCCAGTAGGTCTGCTGGATGGCCGCTTCCATGAGGGAAGTGTCGACCATCTGGCCGCGCCCGGTGGCGTGGCGCGCGTGCAGCGCCGAGACGATGCCCAGCGCCGCGAAGATGCCGGCGTTGATGTCGGCAATCGGGGAGCCGGCCTTGACGGGGGCGCCGCCGGGCTCGCCGGTGATCGACATGAGACCGGAGAAGCCCTGCGCGATGAGGTCGAAGCCGCCCTTGTCGGCATAGGGACCGGTGCGGCCATAGCCGGAGACGACGCAATAGACGAGGCGCGGGTTGAGCGCGTGCAGGACGTCCCAGCCGAGCCCCAGCTTCTCGAGCGTGCCCTTGCGGTAGTTCTCCGTGACGACGTCGGCGGTGAGGAGGAGCTTCTTCACCACCTCCAGCCCCTCGGGCATCTTCAGGTTCACGGCGATGCCGCGCTTGTTGCGGTTGAGCATCATGAACGCGGCGGATTCGCCGTGGATCGCGGGGCGCGAATAGGAGCGCGTGTCGTCGCCGCCGGGGAGTTTCTCGACCTTGATCACGTCGGCGCCCATGTCCGCGAGCATCATTCCGCACGTCGGGCCGGCCATGATCTGCGCGAGCTCGAGCACGCGCATCCCGGAGAGGGGTCCCGCCGCGCTCATCGTCCGACGAACCCGGGCTTGCGCTTGGCGAGAAACGCGGCGTATCCCAGGCGGAAGTCCTCGGTGTCGAAGCAATCGAAGCACTCGTCGAGCTCTTCCGGCGCGATCGGCC
>CAZOIB010000003.1:0-13848 GCA_964579785.1 uncultured Lysobacter sp.
TCCAGCGTCTGGCCCAGCGACAGGTCGTGGATGAGGCGCGGCAGCTTGAAGTAGAGGAACTTCGTGTTGGATTCCTGCTTCGTCACGCCGTTCACGCGGCAGGCGAGACGCAGGTTGGCGTGATCGAGGCTGTCGGCGGTCACCAGCACGGGGCCCATGGGACAGGTCCCGTCCAGGCTCTTGCCCTTGTCCCACTGCCCGCCGTGACGGCGCTGGATGTCGCGCCAGGTGACGTCGTTGATGACGGTGTAGCCCCAGACGTGCCGCATGGCGTCCTCGGCCGGGATGTTCTTGCCGCCGGGCCCGATCACCACGCCGAGTTCCACCTCCCAGTCGAGCGAGGTCGACACGGCCGGGTCGAAGGGCACCGGGTCGTAGGGGCCGTTGACGGCCGTGGGTGCCTTGCTGAAGAAGACCGGCCACTGCGGAAGCTCGCGGTTGTCCTGCAGCTTCTGCGCCCCTTCCTCGAAGTGCTCCAGGTAGTTCCAGCCGACGCAGAACACGTTCTTCGCCGGGCGCGGGATGGGAGCGTGCAGCTTGACCTCGGTCATCGCCAGCGCGCCCGCGGACGGCTTGGCCGCCAGTGCATCGAGCGCCTTGCGGGCACCGTCGCCTCCCCGGATGATGCCGAGCATCGTCGCGAAGTCCACGCCGGCGACAGGCGCCACGTTGGCGGGAATGTCGAGGATGCGGCCATCGGCCAGGACGAGTCCGGGACGCGCGGCGCCTCCGGAAGCGGGAGAGTAGGTGGCGAGTTTCACGGGGCTTCTCCTGTGCTGTTCAGAGATGGCGTAGGGGATGCTCGGCCGATGACCAGCGCGGCGCGAAGAACGCGGCTACCGAGGCGTCGGGGACGTCGGCAACCGCAGGCGGATTCCAGCGCGGACGGTTGTCCTTGTCCACGAGCAGGGCGCGTATCCCCTCCACGAAGTCGCGCTGCGCGAAGCAGCCGTGCATGAGGTTCAGCTCCAGCCGGAAGCAGTCCGCCAGCGCGAGGTTGCGGCCGCGGCGCAATTGCTCGAAGGCGACGCGCAGCAGGGTGGGGGAGCGCTGCTCGAGGAGCGCCAGCGTCTTCGCCGCCCATGGCTGGAAGGCGGGACGCGCCTCGGCGGCGAGCGAGGCGAGTATCGCGGCGACGCTTTCGCGGCCGAAGTGCAGGTCGACCGCCGGGCGCGGGGCGGCCAGCTCGCCGGGCGGCGGCGTGGTGGAAAGGCGAGCGCCCAGCGCGATCAGGGCGTCGCGTGGATCCTTCGCGTCAGCGGCGCGCGCGAGGTCGTCGTCGAGCCGGGCAATGGCATCCGGCGTGCAACAGGCATCCACCAGGCCCGCGTACAGGCTGTCCGCCGCGCCGAGCGTGGCCCCGACCAGGCCGAGGTACAGGCCGATCTCGCCCGGCGCGCGCGGCAGGAACCAGGTCCCGCCGACGTCGGGAAAGAAGCCGATCAGGGTCTCCGGCATGGCGATGCGGGTGCGCGGCCCGGCGATGCGCAGGGTGGCGCCCTGCGCCAGTCCCATGCCGCCGCCCATCGTGATGCCGTCCATGACGGCCACGACCGGCTTGGGGTAGCGGTGGATGCGATGGTCGAGCGAATACTCGACTTCGAAGAAGTGATCGTGCGTCCCGACCCCCTCGATGTACATTTCGCGCAGCTCGCGGATATCCCCGCCGGCGCAGAACGCCTTTCCGCCCGCACCGCGCAGCACGACCACGCGGACGCGATCGTCGTGCTCCCATTGCGCCAGCCAAGCCGCGAGGGCTTCCAGCATCGCCAGGGTGAGCGCGTTCAGCGCCTCGGGGCGGTTGAGCGTGACCGTCGCCACGCCCCGCTGGATCGTCGCGAGCAGCCCCCCTGCGGCCGCCGTCAGCTCGATTGCCCCGGACTCGCGCCCGGCGGTCAATCGTTCTTCCACGCCGGGGCGCGTTTCTCGAGGAAGGCGGCGACGCCCTCGGCCTGGTCGCCGTGGTCGAAGAGATCCATGAAGCGCTCGCGCTCGAGGGCGAGCCCGGCGCGGCGCGGCACGCCGTTGCGCGCGTTGTGGATGAGGCTCTTGCAGTACTCCACGGCGCGGGGCGAGAGCGCGGCGGTGCGCGCGGCGAGCGCCTTGGCGGCCTCGAGCCCGCGACCCTTCTCGACCACCTCCTCGACCAGCCCGATGCGCAGCGCCGTGGCGGCATCGACGCGCTCGTTCGCGAGGATCATCCGCTTCGCCCAGCCTTCGCCCACCAGTCCCGGCAGGTTCTGGGTGCCGCAACCGGCGGGAAGCAGGCCGACGGCGGGCTCGGGCAGCGCCATCTGCGCGTGCGCCTCGGCGATGCGCAGGTCGCAGGCGAGGCAGCACTCGAGTCCTCCGCCCATCGCGTAGCCGTTGATCGCGGCGATGGTCACGAAGCGCGCGTTCATCAGCGCCTCGAAAGCGGAGCCGAAGCGCGCGATGAAATGCCGCGCGTAGACCTTGTCGCCGGCGAACTTCTTCAGGTCGGCTCCGGCGGAGAAGAACTTCTCCCCGGCACCGGTGATCACCGCCGCATAGACGCTGCGGTCCGCGTTGAGGGCGCCCACCAGTTCCTCGAGCTGGGCCAGGCCTTCGGGCGTCCAGGTGTTGGCGGGCGGGTTGTCGATCGTGACGAGGGCGGTGTGGCCGTCGATGCGGTGGCTGATCATTTCAGGTCTTCAGGTATTGGAGGATGACGCTGGAAAAGTCCTTGCTTCCGTGGCCGTCGGCGGAGTGCTTCTGGTAGACCTGCTGCGCGATCGCGCCGAGCAGGACGGGTACTTTCGCGGACTTGGCCGCTTCGGTGACGAGCGTCAGGTCCTTCAGCATCAGGTCGGTCCCGAAGCCGCCGGCATAGCCGCGCGAGGCCGGCGCGCCTGCGAGGACCCCGGGATAGGGATTGTAGGTGTCCGAGCTCCAGCAACGGCCGCTGGAGGTATTGACGATGCCGGCGAAGACCTGCGGATCCATGCCCAGCTTGGCGGCGAGCGTCATGCCCTCGCTCGTCGCGATCATCCCGATCGCGAGCATCATGTTGTTGCAGATCTTCGCCACCTGCCCGTTGCCGCTCGCGCCGCAGTGGACGACGTTCTTTCCCATCCCGGCGAGCACCGGTTGCGCCGCCGCGAAGTCCCGCGACTCGCCGCCGACCATGAAGGTGAGGGTGCCGGCCTCGGCGCCGGCGGTGCCGCCGGAGACGGGCGCGTCCAGCATGGCGAGACCCTTGGCGCGGGCGTCGAAGGCGACCTCGCGAGCGGTGAGGGGATCGATCGTCGAACAGTCGATGAGCAGCGTTCCGGCCTTCGCGTGCTCGAGGATGCCGGATTCCCCGCCGTAGGCGAGGCGAACGTGCGGCGAGGAGGGCAGCATCGTGATCACGACTTCGGCACCCCCCGCGCAATCCCCCACCGAGGTCGCCGGCTGGGCTCCACTCGCTGCCGCCTTCTGCACGAGCGCGGGCACGAGGTCGTAGGCGCGCACGGCGTGCCCGGCTTTCACGAGGTTGGCGCACATGGGTCCGCCCATGTTGCCCAGGCCGATGAAGGCGATGCGCATGGCGGTCGGCCTACTTGAGGCTGATGGTCGTGTTCACGCCGCCGGAAACCGTGGCCGCGTCGTCGAACCAGCGCGCCGTCACCGTCTTCACCTGCGTGTAGAACTGCATCACCTGCTTGCCGTAGGGACCCAGGTCGCCGAGCTTGGAGCCGCGCGAGCCGGTGAAGCTGAAGTAGGGAACCGGGACCGGGATGGGAACGTTGATGCCGACCTGGCCCACGTCGATCTCGTACTGGAACTTGCGCGCCGCGGCGCCCGACTGCGTGAAGATGCCGGTGCCGTTGCCGAACGGGTTGGCGTTGATGAGGGCGATGGCCTCGTCCAGCGTGTCCACGGAGACCAGGCAGAGAACCGGCCCGAAGATCTCTTCCCTGTAGATGGTCATCCCGGGCTTCACGCCGGAGAAGACCGTGGGGCCGACGAAGTTGCCATCCGGGTAGCCGGGCACCTTCACGCCGCGGCCGTCCAGCTCCAGCTTCGCGCCTTCCTTCACGCCCGCCTCGATCAGCGACAGCACGCGTGCGTGCGCCGTCTTCGAGATGAGCGGCCCCAGGTCGGCGCCTTGCTCCGTGCCGCAGGTCACCTTGAGGGACTTCGCCTTGGCGACGATGTCGGGAATCCATTCGTTCGCCTTGCCGACGAGCACGGCGACGCTGATCGCCATGCAACGCTGCCCGGCGGCACCGAATCCCGCTCCGACCAGGGCGTTGAGCGACTGTTCGCGGGCCGCGTCCGGCAGCACCGCCGCGTGGTTCTTCGCACCCATCATGCATTGCGCGCGCTTGCCGTGCGTGGAGGCCAGGTTGTAGACGTGGGTGCCGACCAGCGTGGAGCCGACGAAGGACACCGCCCGCACCTCGGCGTGGGTGCAAAGGGCATCCACGGCCTGCTTGCCGCCGTGGACGACGTTGAGCACCCCCGGCGGCACGCCCGCTTCCAGCGCGAGCTCCGCCAGCAGCATCGGCGTCATCGGATCCTGCTCGGAGGGCTTCAGCACGAAGGTGTTGCCGCAGACGATCGCCATCGGGAACATCCACAGCGGAATCATGGCGGGGAAATTGAAGGGCGTGATGCCTGCGCAGACGCCGATCGGCTGCCGGATAGCGTAGACGTCCACGCCGCCCGCTACCTGCTCGAGGTGCTCGCCCATCTGGATGGTTCCCACGGAGCAGGCGTGCTCCACGACCTCGAGGCCGCGGAAGACGTCGCCCTCGGCGTCGGCGAGCGTCTTGCCCTGTTCGTGCGTGAGGCAGGCGGCGAGCTTCTTCATGTCGCGGCGGATGAGCTCCTGGAGCTTCAGCATCACGCGCATGCGCGTGCCGACCGAGGCGTTGCGCCAGGACTTGTAGGCCTGCGCGGCGGAAACCACGGCTGCATCGAGTTCGGCGGCGGTGGCGAAGGGCACCCGCGCCAGCACCTGCTGGGTGGCGGGGTTCACCACGTCCTTCCACTCGGTCGTCTTCGATTCGACGAACTGGCCGTGGATCAGGAGCTTGACGGTGGGAACGGGTTGCGCGACAGCCTGGAGAGTGGCGGCCATGGAAGTTCTCCTCGGATTCGCCCGCGCGGGGCGGGCGGTTTGCGGAAGTCGGTCTGGGGGGATTCCGGAATTATAGATCCCCGCCCCGCGCGGACTGCGGCGGCGCGATGGAGCCATGCCTCGTACTGTCCGTATCGTATAGGATTGCCGTCGAACACTTCCGAGGAGTAAGCGCCATGCAGCGACGCCATCTGTTCCTGTCCATCCCCTTGCTTGCCGCCGCCGCGTTGCTTCCCGGCGCGGTCCTGGCGCAGGCCTATCCCGCGAAAACCGTGAAGATCATCGCCCCCGTGCAGCCCGGTGGCGGCGTGGACCTGGTCGGCCGAACCGTTGCCGGGGAGCTCGCCAAATCCCTGGGCCAGTCGTTCGTCGTCGAGAACGTTTCCGGGGGGGGCGGCGTCATCGCCTCGCAGAACGTCGCGCGTGCGGCCCCCGATGGCTACACGCTGATGGTCGGCTATGTCGCCACCCACGGCACCGTGCCGGCCGTTCGCAAGGTGCCCTACGACGCGGTGAAGGACTTCACTCCGGTCGCGATGGTCGCCGGAACGCCGAACGTGCTGGTGGCTGGCGCCACCGTTCCCGTCGCCGACGTGAAGTCGCTCGTCGAGTACGCCAAGAAGAACAAGGTGAGCTACGGCTCGGCCGGGCAGGGGTCGCTCACGCACCTGGCCATGGAGCAGTTCCGCATCGCCGCCGGGTTCGATGCCGTACACGCGGCCTACCGCGGCATCGGGCCGGCCATCACCGACATCCTCGGCGGCCAGACGCAGTTGATGATGCCCGGACTGGCGGCGGCCATTCCCCATATCCGCGCCGGCAAGATGAAGCCGCTCGCGGTAACCGGCCTGAAGCGCCATGCGCTGCTGCCCGAGGTGCCCACGCTCGATGAGCTGGGCTACAAGGGCTTCGACGGCGTGCAGTGGTACGGCATCGTCGGCCCGGCCGGCATGCCGGCGGCGGTCACCAAGACACTGAACGACGCGATCAACCTGGCGCTCGCGAGCCCGGCCCTGCAGCAACGGCTGTCCGGCGAGGCGCTGGACCCGATGCCGATGACGCCCGAGCAGTTCGGCAAGTTCATGCAGGCCGACATCCTGCGCTGGAGCACGCTGGCCCGCGAACGCAACATCACCCTGGAGAACTGATCCTTGGCACGCAATACGCAGGTCGCGGCCGACCACGACGCGCCGCCGGTCACGCGCACGCTGGCGCGCTTCGTCGCCACGCATCCCTCGCGCGGCTGGAGCGATGCCGTCGACCACGAGGCCCACCGCACCTTCCTCAACTGGACCGGCTGCGCGGTGGGCGCGGCGCGGCACGAGGCGGTCGAGGCGGCGCTTGCGGCGGCGGCCATGCTGCAGCCCGCACCCCAGGCGACCGTGCTCGGGCGTGCCGAGCGCGTCGACATGGCCAGCGCGGCGCTCGTGAACGGCATCAGCTCGCACACCTTCGACTTCGACGACACGCATCTCAAGACCATCATCCATCCCGCCGGGCCGGTGGCCTCCGCCGTCCTCGCGCTGGCGGAGACGACCGGTGCCTCGGGACGGCAGGTGATCGATGCCCTGGTGCTCGGCATCGACGTCTCGTGCCGGCTCGGCAACGTGATGTATCCCGACCACTACGACCGCGGCTGGCACATCACCGGCTCCACCGGAACGCTGGGTGCCGCGGCCGGCTGTGCGCGCCTGCTAGGGCTGGACGAGGAGAAGACGGCCATGGCGCTGGGCATCGCCGCCTCGCAGCCCGTGGGCATGCGCGAGCAGTTCGGCACCATGACCAAGCCGTTCCACCCGGGCGGCGCGGCGCGCGCCGGGCTCCTCGCGGCATTGCTCGCGAAGCACGGCTACACGGCAAGCCCGAGAGCCATCGAGGCGCCGCGCGGCTACGTGCAGGTGGTTTCCACCAAGTGCGACTGGAAGGAAGCCACCGACGAACTCGGCAAGCGCTTCGAGATCTCCTTCAACACCTACAAGCCGTTCGCGTGCGGCATCGTGATCCATCCCTCGATCGACGCCTGCGTGCAGCTGCGCGCGCGCGGCGTCAGGGCCGCGGACGTCGAGCGCCTCGAACTCAGGGTCCACTCGCTGGTGCTCGAGTTGACCGGCAAGAAGGAGCCGCAGGACGGGCTGCAGGGCAAGTTCAGCGTCTACCACGGCTGCGCCGCGGGACTGCTGTTCGGCCGCGCCGGGGAAGCCGAGTACGAGGACGCCATCGTCCGCCGCGAGGACGTGACGGCGCTGCGGCGCAAGGTCGTCGCCACCGTCGACGATGCCATCGACGAGGCAGCCGCCGACGTGACGGTCGTGCTCAAGGACGGGCGGCGCGAGCACGTGTTCGTGGAGCACGCGATCGGCTCGCTGGAGCGGCCGATGACCGATGCCGATCTCGAGGGCAAGTTCCGCATCCTGGCCGAGCCGGTCCTGGGCGCCGAACGCGTGACGGGGCTCATCGCGGCCTGCTGGAACGTGGGTGCTGCGCCGGACCTGGCATCCCTCGCGGCGCTGGCTCGCCCGTGAGCGCGCGCGCGCGGATCGTCGTCCTCGACGACTACGAGCAGGCGATGCGCCGCTGCGCCGACTGGGCCGCGATCGACCGCAAGGCCCAGGTCACCGTGCACCACGAGAAGCTGCGCGGGGAAGCGCTGCTCGCGGCCATCCGGGAAGCCGACGCCATCGCCATGGTGCGCGATCGCACTCCGTTTCGGGCCGACCTGCTCGCGCAACTGCCGCAACTGCGCTACCTCGTGTTCACGGGTTCCCGCAACACGCAGCTCGATGCGAAGGCCTTCGCGGCGCGCGGCATTCCGGTCAGCCACACCGAGAAGGATGCGGGCAAGGACAGCACGGCGGAGCACACCTGGGCGTTGATCCTGGCGGCCGCGCGTCGGCTCGAGACGCACCTCGCGTTGGTGCGAGCGGGGCGCTGGCGCGACGGCGGACCGCTCGCGACCGTTCTCCGCGGTGACCGGCTGGGGCTCGTGGGCTTCGGCGAGATCGGGAGCCGCGTCGGACAGGTGGGCAAGGCCCTCGGCATGGAAGTGGTGACCTGGAGCCCGCACATGACGCCGGAACGAGCGGCCGCAGGCGGGGCCGCATCGGTCCCGCTGGAGGAGCTCCTCGCCACCTCGCGCGTGGTGAGCCTGCACCTGGTGCCCTCGGAAGCCACCCGCCGGCTGCTGGATGCGCCGCGGCTCGCGACCATGCGGCCGGACGCCATCCTGGTCAACACGTCGCGGTCGACGCTCATCGACATGGCCGCGCTGCCGGCGGCGCTGCAGGCGGGGCGTCCGGGAACGGCCGCGCTCGATGTCTACGACGAGGAGCCTCTGCCGGCGGATTTCCCGCTGCGCAGCCTCGCCAACGTCGTGCTCACGCCGCACGTGGGCTTCGTGGCGCAGCCGGTGTACGAGAACTTCGCGCGCGGGATGGTCGAGTGCCTCGAGGCGTGGCTCGACGGCAAGCCCCTGCCGCGGACGCTGCCGAGCTGACTCAGCTGGGTGTCCAGGGCGTGCGGTGCACGTGCTGCCCGAGCATTTCCGGGGTGACGAGGACTATTCCGCTGTCGGTCACGTGGAAGCGCTGCCGGTCGCGGTGCCTGTCCAAGCCGGCCTGGAAGCCGTCGGGCAGGATGCAGAACTTCTCGACAATGGCGCGCTTGAGCCGCACGCCCTTGCCGATCGCGACTTTCGGCAGGATCACCGAATCCTCGATGGTGCTGCCTTCCTGGACGTGGACCCCGGTGGACAGCAGCGAGCGCCGCACGGTCGCCCCGCTCACGATGCAGCCGCCCGCGACCAGCGAGTCGATCGCGGCACCGAGGCGCGGGCTGTCGAAGACGAACTTGGCCGGCGGCTCTTGGCGCTGCAGCGTCCAGATCGGCCACGAGTCGTCGTAGAGATTGAGCTCCGGGACGACGCGCGTGAGGTCGATGTTCGCTTCCCAATAGGCATCGATGGTGCCGACATCGCGCCAGTAGGGGACGTTGCCGACCATGTTCACGCAGCTGTCCAGGAACCGGTGCGCGAACACGTTGCGGTGGGCAACCAGGTAGGGCAGGAGGTCCCTTCCGAAGTCGTGGCTCGATGCCGGATCCGCGTCATCGCGCGCGAGTTCCTCGAACAGGATGCCGGCACCGAAGATGTAGATGCCCATGCTCGCGAGAGCCTTGTCGGGATGCCCCGGCATGGCCTGGGGAGAGGCGGGCTTTTCCTGGAAGGCGGTGAGACGGGAGCCGGGGCTGACGGTGACGATGCCGAAGTTCCTGGCTGCGGCCAGCGCAATCTCGGTGCAGGCGACCGTCACGTCGGCGCGATTCGCGATGTGGTCGGCCAGCATGCGGCTGTAGTCCATCTTGTAGACGTGGTCTCCGGCCAGGATCACGACGTATTGGGTGTCGTCGTAGGGCAGCAGGTCGAGGTTCTGGAACACCGCATTCGCCGTGCCCGCGTACCACCCCTGCTCGCCGCGCTGCTGGGCCGGGATCACCTCGATGAACTCCCCGAGGTTGGACTCGAGGAATCCCCAGCCGCGCTGGATGTGCCGGATGAGGCTCTGCGCCTTGTACTGCGTGAGCACGCCGATGCGGCGGATGCCGGAATTGATGCAGTTGCTGAGCGGGAAGTCGATGATGCGCAACTTCCCCCCGAAGGGCACCGCGGGCTTGGCGCGCCAGTCCGTGAGCTGCTTCAGGCGGCTGCCGCGACCGCCGGCGAGAACCAGCGCCACCGTGTGCGGGCATTCGCGTTCGCGGGTCATGGTCACCTCCCTGCGCCACAGCTCAAGCCTGCGCTGCTGCAAATGACGGTCTGCTGATCTCGATCAACCCGCGCGACCGGCTGCCGCGCTTCGATGGGGGTAGCCGGGCGGGCGCGCGGAAGCGGCCACTGGAAGGTGGCATGTTCTCCTGCGGATCCGTTCCGGATTTCGCATCCCACGGAGATCTACCATGACCGACATCGTCTCCCTGCTCGGCGCCGACGCCGACTCGCTGCTGACCCACGCCTGCAAGGGCATCCGCAAGGCCGACCTGCATCTTCCCGGCCCGGACTACCTCGACCGCGTGTTCCTGGAAACCGATCGCAAGCCGGCGGTCCTGAAGAGCCTCGCCGGGCTGTTCGGGCACGGCCGGCTCGCGGGAACGGGCTACCTGTCGCTGCTGCCCGTGGACCAGGGCATCGAGCACTCGGCCGGCGCCTCCTTCGCGCCGAATCCGGCCTGCTTCGACCCGTCCAACATCGTGCGCCTGGCCATCGAGGGCGGCTGCAACGGCGTGGCTTCCACGCTCGGCGTGCTGGGGTCGGTGGCGCGGCGCTACGCGCACCGGATCCCGTTCGTGGTGAAGCTGAACCACAACGAGTTCCTCTCCTACCCGAACACCTACGACCAGAGCCTTTTCGCCAGCGTCGAGCAGGCCTTCGACATGGGGGCGGTGGCGGTGGGGGCCACGGTGTATTTCGGCTCGCCGGAGTCGCGCCGGCAGATCTGGGAGATCTCGCAGTGCTTCCGCCGGGCGCACGAGCTGGGCATGGCCACGGTGCTGTGGTGCTACCTGCGCAACAACGCCTTCAAGAAGGACGGCGTCGACTACCACGTGGCCGCCGACCTGACCGGGCAGGCCAACCACCTCGGCGTGACGATCGAGGCCGACATCGTCAAGCAGAAGATGGCCGAGAACAACGGCGGGTTCGACGCCATCAAGTTCGCGAAGACGCATCCCAAGGTGTACTCGGAACTCACCACCGCGCACCCCATCGACCTCGTGCGCTACCAGGTGGCCAACTGCTACATGGGCCGCGCAGGGCTCATCAATTCCGGGGGCGAATCGAAGGGCGCCGGGGACCTGGCGCAGGCCGTGCGCACGGCGGTCATCAACAAGCGCGCCGGCGGCATGGGCCTCATCTCCGGGCGCAAGGCCTTCCAGAAGCCGATGGCGGAGGGGGTGGCGCTGCTGAACGCCATCCAGGACGTGTACCTCTCAAGCGAGGTGACAGTCGCATAGCCCCCTATTCGCGAAATGCGAATAGCACGGCATCCGCCGGAACCAGATCGCCCTCGGAGTACGCGACACGCTCGACCACACCCTCGCGCGGACTCACCAGCGTGTGTTCCATCTTCATCGCCTCGAGGATCATCAGGGCCTGGCCCTTGTTGACGCTGTCGCCCACGCCGGCGAGGACCTTCACCACGCGGCCGGGCATGAGCGCGGTGAGGCGCGCATCGGGCAGCAGGTCCGGCGGCTCGTAGAGGAACGGGTCGACCAGCACCAGTTCGTGGCGGCCCGCGGGCGTGCTGGCGGAGAAGACGTCGCCATGCCGGACGACGTGGGCGAAGAAGGTCTCGTCGTCCAGCCCGATCTGCAGCCGCTCGCCGTCCGAGGGGCCGAGCACTACGCGGTGGCTCCTTCCGCCGACCGCGATCACGGCATGGCCGGCGCCCATCTCCGCGTGCACCCTGACGGTTTCGCCATCGCCGTGGCGGAACTCGATGGTGCGCGTGGACGGCTGGTTCAGCCGCCAGCCTCCGGCGTCGTCCCAGGGAGAGGAACCTCGCAGGGCGGCGCGCTCGTCGAGATGGACGCGCGCACAGGCGGCCACGAGCGCCTCCACGGGGACTTCACCCGCGGGGGGCAGCAGGCCCGCGCGGTGCGTTTCGATGAAGGCGGTGTCGGTCTCGCCCGCCAGGAATGCCGGATGCGCCACCAGCCGCTCGAGAAAGGAGAGGTTGGTGCGCACGCCGAGGATCTCCGTGCAGGCGAGGGCGGTGTGCAGCCGCCGCGCCGCCTCCTCGCGATTGTCGCCCCAGGCGATGAGCTTGCCGATCATGGAATCGTAGAAGACGCTCACCTCGTCGCCTTCGCGGATGCCGGTGTCCAGGCGCACGTCCGGCGCTTCCGGGGGCGTGCGCAGCACGGCGATTCGGCCCGTCTCGGGAAGGAAGCCGCCGGACGGATTCTCCGCGCAGAGGCGGACCTCGATGGCATGCCCGCCCGTGAGGATCTCGGACTGCGCGAGCGGCAGGGGCTCGCCGGAAGCCACGCGCAGCTGCCACTCGACGAGGTCCTCGCCGGTGATCATCTCCGTCACCGGGTGCTCGACCTGCAACCGGGTGTTCATCTCCATGAAGTAGAAGTGGCGGTCGGCGCCGACGATGAACTCGACCGTGCCGGCTCCGCGGTAGTCGATGGCCCGCGCGGCGGCCACGGCAGCCTTGCCCATGCGGCTGCGCAGCGCATCGTCGAGGAACGGGGAAGGGGACTCCTCGAGGACCTTCTGGTGGCGGCGCTGGATGGAGCACTCGCGCTCGAAGAGGTGCACGTAGTTGCCGTGCGTGTCGCCGAAGACCTGGAACTCGATGTGGTGCGGCCCCTGCACGAAGCGCTCCAGCAGCACGCGCTCGTCGCCGAAGGCGCCGGCTGCCTCCCGCCGGGCCGCTGCGAGCTGCGCGTCGAACTCGCCCGCGCTCTCCACCAGCCGCATGCCGCGACCGCCGCCGCCGGCCACCGCCTTCACCAGGAGGGGGAAACCGATCTTCGCCGCCTCGCCGCGCAGGAAGTCTTCGGCCTGCCTCTCGCCGTGGTAGCCGGGCACCACCGGTACGCCGGCCTTCTCGAGGATCGTCTTGGCGCGGTCCTTGAGCCCCATCTTCTCGATCGCCTCGGGGGTCGGTCCGATGAAGACGAGACCTGCGGCCTCCACGGCGCGTGCGAAGGCCGCGTTCTCGGAGAGGAAGCCGTAGCCGGGATGGATGGCCTGCGCCCCCGCTGCCCTGGCCACGGCGATGATGCGTTCGCCGCGCAGGTAGGAGTCGACCGGACGCGGGCCGCCGATCGCATACGCCTCGTCGGCCATCTCGACGTGCAGCGCACGCGCGTCGGCTTCCGAGTGCACGGCCACGGTGCGCACCGCGAGCGCCCGGCAGGTGCGGATCACGCGGCAGGCGATTTCGCCACGGTTGGCGACGAGGATCTTCTCGAACACGGCGGGCGGCTCGCTAGGCGGTCTCGGGCACGCCCTGCCAGAGCAGCTCGTAGCCGAGTTCCTCCGTGTCGGTGCACATCGCGGCGAGCACCGCGAACTTCTCCCTGAAGACCGAATCCGCGTGGGAGCGCTCGTGTTCCTCGAAGGAGCGCCAGTAGGTGACGATGACGATGTGGTCGTCGGTCGGCTTCGGGGTGCTCAGGGAGCCCTCGGAGGAAGCGAATCCGGAGAACCTGAACACCTGCCCGGCGATGAAGCCGCCCTTGTCCCCGCCATAGTTGTTCTTGACCGTGTTGCACATCTCGCCGAGTGCCAGCTCGACGTCGTCCATGCTGACGCCGGGCTTCAGGCGCACGGTGTTGAAGAGCATCCTGGAACCGAAGGGAATGGAGATCGCGTCGAACATGGCCTGCTCCACGAGTGGGCCGCCATTGTACTGCGCCGGTAGCCGCTACCGGCCCTGGCGCCGTGGCGAGAAGCGCCGGCGCCAGGCGCTCGGCGCCTCCCCGGTCCAGGCCTGGAAGGCGCGAAAGAATGCGGAGGGCTCGGAATAGCCGAGGTCGGCAGCGACCCGGGCCACGCTCTCTCCGGGCCTGGCTAGCCGCTCCAGCGCCAGGTCGCGGCGCAAGGCGTCCCGCACGGCCCGGAAGTTGATGCCTTCGTCCTGCAGGCGCCGGTGCAGCGTGCGCGGCGACAGGCGCATCGCGCCGGCAGCCTCCTCGAGGTCCATGGCCCGCGGCAGGGCGGCTTCGAGGACGACGCGCAGGCGGCGCGCGAA
>CAZOIB010000004.1:0-6065 GCA_964579785.1 uncultured Lysobacter sp.
GCCGCGCTCGACCCCGTAGAACCCGTAGAGGTCGTCCAGGTGCCCGAGGAGGACTTCGCGGATCTCCGCGACCTCCGGCGGCGCCAGCTTCCCGCCCGTCTTCAGGTAATGGTCGATCTCGCGGAAGATCCATGGCCGGCCCTGCGCGGCGCGCCCGATCATGACGGCGTCCGCTCCGGTGTACTCGAGCACGTGCTTCGCCTTCTCGGGAGTATCGATGTCGCCGTTGGCCATCACCGGGCTGGAAACCGCGGCCTTCACCGCCCGGATCGTGTCGTACTCGGCGTCGCCCGTGTACATGCAGGCGCGCGTGCGGCCGTGCAGGGCGATGGCGGCGATGCCGCTCTCCTCGGCGATGCGTGCGACAGCGAGGGCGTTGCGGTTTTCCTTGCTCCAGCCGGTGCGGAACTTGAGGGTGACGGGAACGTTCACCGCCCGCACCACCGCCTCGACGATGCGGGCGACGAGGGGCTCGTCCTTGAGGAGTGCCGAGCCGGCCGCCACGTTGCAGATCTTCTTGGCCGGGCAGCCCATGTTGATGTCGATGATCTGGGCGCCCTTGTCCACGTTGTACTGGGCGGCTTCGGCCATCATCGCCGGGTCCGAGCCGGCGATCTGGATCACCTTCGGCTCCACCTCGCCCTCGTGGTTGCCGCGGCGGATCGTCTTCTCGGAGCCCCACAGGAGCGAGTTCGAGGCGACCATCTCCGAGACCGCCATCCCCGCGCCCATCTTCTTGCAGAGGCTCCGGAACGGCCGGTCGGTCACGCCCGCCATGGGGGCGACGACGAGATTGTTGCGCAGGGTGATGGGTCCGATCTTCACGGCGTTTATAGTCGGTTTGGGAGCCGCGGAAAAGGCGCCTATTTTATACGCAGTGACATTCGCGACCAAACACTTTTTGCATGATGCGATGCGCGACAACGCCGATTCATGCGCGAAGTCAAGGGCACGCGCGGAAAAATTTTCGGGCCGTCCCTATTTCGGCGGCCCGAAGCCCCCGCCACCCGGTGTCTCGATGACGAACACGTCCCCGGCCCTTACCTCGGTCTCGTCGGCGTAGCCCAGGTCGGTGCGCGATCCGTCGGCGCGCTCCACCCAGTTGCGGCCGAGGTCGCCCGGCAGTCCGCCGGCCATGCCGTAGGGCGCGACGCGCCGGTGTCCGGCCAGGATCGCCGCCGTCATCGGCTCCAGGAAGCGGATGCGGCGCACCGCGCCGTTGCCGCCGTTCCACTGCCCGCGGCCGCCGCTACCGGCGCGTATCGCATGCGCGTCCACCCGCACCGGGTAGCGCCACTCGAGAACCTCCGGGTCCGTGAGGCGCGAATTGGTCATGTGCGCCTGCACGGTGTCCGTGCCCGGGAAGCCGGGCCCGGCGCCGGTGCCGCCGGAGATGGTCTCGTAGTACTGGTAGGTGGCGTTGCCGAAGGTGAAGTTGTTCATCGTGCCGTAGGAGGCGGCCATGACCCCCAGCGCCCCGTAGAGCGTGTCGGTGATGCACTGCGAGGTCTCCACGTTCCCGGCCACCGTGGCGGCGGGCGGGCGCGGGTTGAGCATGGAGCCCTCGGGAATCCGCACTTCCAGGGGCTTGAGGCAGCCGGCATTGAGCGGGATGTCGTCGTCGACCAGGGTGCGGAAGACGTAGAGGACGGCGGCATAGACCACGGCCGAGGGGGCATTGAAATTGCTTTCCAGCTGCGCGCTCGTGCCGGCGAAGTCGATCACGGCGCTGCGCCGGTCGGCGCCGATCGCGATCCGCACGCGGATCACGGCGCCGTTGTCCATCTCGCAGGCGTACTCGCCGTCCTTCAGCACGCCGATCACGCGCCGCACGCACTCCTCGGCGTTGTCCTGCACGTGCTTCATGTACGCCTTCACGACGTCCAGCCCGAAGTGCGCCACCATGCGGCGCAGCTCCTGTACCCCCTTCTCGTTGGCGGCGACCTGGGCGCGCAGGTCGGCGATGTTCTGGTCGGGGTTGCGCGCCGGGTACTTCGCGGCTGCAAGCAGGTGGCGCATTTCCGCCTCGAGCATCCGGCCGTTTTCGACCAGCTTCACGTTGTCGAGCAGGACACCTTCCTCCTCGATGGTCTTCGAGAAGGGCGGCATGGAGCCGGGGGTGATGCCGCCGATGTCGGCGTGGTGGCCGCGGGAGCCGACGTAGAAAAGCGGGGACGCCGATTCCCGCCGATTCCCGCCGATTCCCGCCGATGGACTTCCTTCAATTGCATCCATGTACACCGGGGTGATGACCGTCACGTCAGGCAGGTGAGTGCCGCCGTTATAGGGGTCGTTCAGCACGTACACGTCGCCGGGCTGCATCTTCCCGGCGTTCTTCGCGATCACCGTCTTGATGCTCTCGCCCATGGACCCCAGGTGGACCGGCATGTGCGGGGCGTTGGCGATGAGGTTGCCCTCCGCGTCGAAGAGCGCGCAGGAGAAGTCCAGGCGCTCCTTGATGTTCACCGAGTAGGCCGTTTGCGCCAGGCGCACGCCCATCTGCTCCGCGATCGACATGAAGAGGTTGTTGAACACCTCGAGCATCACCGGGTCGGCCCGGGTTCCCGCGGCATAGCGGACGGCACGCGCGACCGTGCGGCGCAGGACGAGATGATCGAGCGCGGTCACTTCCGCCTCCCAGCCGGGCTCCACGACGGTCGTCGCGTTCTGCTCGGCGATGATCGCGGGGCCGGAGATGCGCTGGCCGGGAACGAGCGACTCGCGACGAAGGACGGGCGTGCGATGCCGCTCGCCGCCGCTCGTCATCTGCACATGCTCCAGGGGAGCACCGGGCGCGCGGCGATCGGCAGCCGCCGGGGCCGCCTCGCCCGGGGCGTCGGACCTGCCGACCGCTTCCACCGACACCGCTTCGGCGATCAGCGCGCGATCCGGCATGAGGAAGCTGAAGCGCGCCCGGTAGAGCCGCTCGAAGTCCGCGCGCATCGCCTCCGGGGTGGCCAGGGGCACGGGCAGCGACGTGTCCGTGCCCTCGTACTTGAGATGGACCCGCTTCTCGACGCGCTCCACCGCGATGCCCTGCTCCGCGAGTTCGCGCATGCACTGCTGCGCGAGGCGCGCGGTCTTTTCCGCGAGCTCGGCCGCGGCGCCCTCGATGCCGCGCTCCACGGCCTCCTCGCGCAGCGTGCGCACCTGCGCGAGGCCCATGCCGTAGGCCGAGAGGACGCCGGCCAGCGGATGGATGTAGACCTGCGTCATGCCCAGCTCGTCGGCCACCAGACAGGCATGCTGCCCGCCCGCGCCGCCGAAGCAGGCGAGCGTGTATTCCGTCACGTCGTGGCCGCGCTGCACGCTGATGAACTTGATCGCGTTGGCCATGTTGGCCACCGCGATCTTCAGGAACCCCTCCGCCACTTCTTCCGGCGCGTGCGGCTTTCCTGTCGCCATCGCGATCTCGGTGGCCAGCGCCGCGAACTTCTCCCGTACCACCGCGGCATCGAGCGGCTCGTCGCCTCCCGGCCCGAACACCCGCGGGAAGTACGCCGGCTGGATCTTGCCGAGCATCACGTTGCAGTCGGTCACCGCCAGCGGCCCGCCACGCCGGTAGCATGCCGGCCCCGGATTGGCGCCGGCCGAGTCCGGCCCCACGCGCTGGCGCTGCCCGTCGAAGTGAAGGATCGAGCCGCCCCCGGCTGCGATCGTATGGATCGCCATCATCGGCGCGCGCATGCGCACCCCGGCCACCAGCGTGTCGAACTCCCGCTCGAGCTCGCCCGCGTAGTGGGAAACGTCGGTGGAGGTGCCGCCCATGTCGAACCCGATCACCTTGCCGAAGCCGGCCGCCTCCGCCGTCTTCACCATCCCCACGATGCCGCCCGCGGGACCGGAAAGGATCGAGTCCTTGCCCTGGAAGCGGTGCGCGTCCGTGAGTCCGCCGGAGGACTGCATGAACATGAGCCGCGCGCCGGGCAGCTCGCCTGCCACCTGGTCCACGTACCTTCTCAGGATCGGCGACAGATAGGCGTCCACCACCGTCGTGTCGCCGCGCGAGACGATCTTCATGAGCGGGCTCGCCACGTGCGAGGCCGAAACCTGCGTGAAACCCGCCTCGCGCGCCAGCGCCGCCACGCGCGCCTCGTGCGCCGGATAGCGATAGCCATGCATGAAGACGATGGCAAGCGAGCGGTAGCCCTCGGCGTGCACCGCCGCCAGCTCGCGCCGCACGCCCGCCTCGTCCAGCGGGGTGACGACCTCGCCGTGCGCGCCCATGCGCTCGTCGACCTCCACGACCCGCCGGTAGAGCAGCTCCGGCAGCCGGATGTGGCGATCGAAGATGCGCGGACGGTTCTGGTAGGCGATGCGCAGCTGGTCGCGGAAGCCGCGCGTGATGAAGAGGGCCGTCGACTCGCCCTTCCTCTCCAGCAGCGCGTTGGTGGCGACGGTGGTGCCCATCTTCACCGCCTCGATGCGCTCGACCGGGATGGGACTTCCGGGTTCCACATCGAGGAAGTGGCGTATCGCCGCTATCGCCGCATCGCGATAACGTTCCGGGTTCTCGGAGAGCAGCTTGTGCGTGACGATCGCGCCGTCCGGACGCCGGGCGACGACGTCCGTGAACGTGCCGCCGCGATCGATCCAGAACTGCCAGCGGCCGGGAATCGGGTTGCTCATGAAAGGGGGGTGCGCCGAGGCGTCAATGTGGCCCCCCGCCCGGGCAGTGTCAATCGATTGACAAGGCCACCGCGCGGTCGCTACCGTGCGGGAGCCACGACCCCCATCCGGAGAACCCCAAATGAAATCCTTTCACGCCCTGCCGGGCGCGCTCGCGCTGGCCGTTTCGCTCGGTGCCGCCGCCCAGACCAAGTGGGACATGCCCACGCCCTATGCCGCGACCAACTTCCACACCGAGAACGTGGTGCAGTTCGCCGCCGACGTCGAGAAGGCCACCGGCGGGAAGTTGAAGATCACCGTGCATTCCAATGCCTCGCTCTTCAAGGCCCCCGAGATCAAGCGCGCGGTGCAGGGCGGCCAGGCGCAGGCCGGCGAGATCCTGCTGTCGGGGTACTCCAACGAGGACCCGGTCTTCGGCGTCGACTCCGTGCCGTTCCTCGCCACGAGCTATGCCGACGCCGCCAAGCTGTGGAAGGCCTCGCGCAAGGCAATCGAGGAGCGCTTCGCCAAGCAGGGCATGGTGGTCCTCTATTCGGTGCCGTGGCCGCCGCAGGGCATCTACTCGTCCAAGCCGCTCAACGCGGTGGCCGACATGAAGGGCCTCAAGATGCGCACCTACAACCCGTACACCTCGCGCATCGCCGAGCTCGCGGGCGCGCAGCCCGTGACCATCCAGGCCGCCGAGCTGGCCCAGGCATTCGCCACCGGTGCGGTCAACGCCAACATCACCTCCGGCGCCACCGGCTACGACACCAAGGCGTGGGAAGTGGTCAAGAACTACTACGACACGCAGGCGTGGCTACCCAAGAACCTCGTCTTCGCCAACAAGAAGGCCTTCGACGCTCTGGACAAGGCGACCCAGGGCGCCGTGCTCAAGGCGGCCGCCGATGCGGAAGCGCGCGGCTGGAAGACTTCCGAGGAAAAGACCGCGTGGTACCTGGGCGAGCTCAGGAAGAACGGCATGAACGTCGCGCTGCCTTCGGCGCAGCTCAAGGCCGACTTCCAGAAGATCGGCGCGACCATGACCGAGGAGTGGTTGAAGAGCGCCGGGGCGGACGGCAAGGCGATCGTCGACGCGTTCAAGAAGTAGTCCTTGCGCCGGGCACTCGACCTGCTCTACGACGCCGCGGCCTGGGCAGCGGAGTTTTTCATGGTGGGAGTCCTCGCCATGGTGCTCGCGAGCGTCGTCGGGCGCCTGGCCGGCTTCAACCTGCGCGGGTCGGACGCCTACGCCGGCTATTGCATGGCCGCCTCGGCGTTCCTCGCGCTCGCGCACACCTTGAAGCGCGGCGAGCACATCCGCGTGAACCTCCTTCTCGAGCGCTTCGGCAAGCGCACGAGCCACGCGCTGGAACTGTGGTCCCACGCCGCCGGCTCCTTCTTCTGCATCGTCCTGGCCATCTTTTGCGTGCGCCTCGTCTGGCAGTCCTGGTCCT
>CAZOIB010000005.1:0-2663 GCA_964579785.1 uncultured Lysobacter sp.
CAGGCCACGATCCGCGGGTAGTAGACGAGCCCGAACGGGTCGGACTCGCCCCATTGAACGGTGATTTCCTTCCAGTACATCGCTTC
The DNA here is from genome assembly GCA_964579785.1 of uncultured Lysobacter sp. GTDB lineage: Bacteria > Pseudomonadota > Gammaproteobacteria > Burkholderiales > Usitatibacteraceae > FEB-7. The sequence continues at coordinate 87 of CAZOIB010000005.1, forward strand.
GGCCATGGCGCTCTCCCACGAAGTCACGGTTTGCGGCGCAGATTCTAGCCGCTTCCCCGGCGGCGGCCCGCGGACGGGCGCCGGCACGTTCGCTCCCTCGTATTGACGGGTTCCTGAAGCGGCCTATATGCTGGATTCGCCATGAGCGACCCCGTCTACGAGGACATTCGCGTCGAGCGGGACGGCCCGGTGTCGATCCTCCGCGTGCATCGTCCCGAGGCGCGCAACGCCTACCGCTACCGCACGCTGGAAGAAGCGATCGCCGCCGTGGACCAGGAAGTCGCGCGCGGCGCCCGCGCCCTCGTGATCGCGGGCGACGCGCAGGCCTTCTCCTCCGGCGCCGACCTGAAGGAAATGCGGACGGCGACGAAGCAGCAGAAGGAGGACAACCTCCGGATCCGCTGGAACCCCTTCCTCGACCGCCTGGAACGCAGCGCCATTCCCGCGATCGCAGCGGTGCGCGGCTATGCCCTCGCCGGCGGCATGGAGGTCGTGCTTGCCTGCCACGTCCGCTTCGCGTCCCCGGACGCCAAGTTCGGCCTGGCCGAGATCCGGCGAGGCCATATTCCCGGCGCCGGCGGCACCGTGCGCTTCCCCCGCCTCGCGGGCACCGGCATCGCCCTCCAGTACCTCCTCACCGGCGACTACATGGACGCCGATGCGGCATTGCGATCCGGCGTCGTGAACCAGGTCGTGCCCGCGAACGACGTGGTTGCGCACGCGATCGCCTTCGGCAAGCGCGTCGCAGGCCTCTCTGCCAAGGCCGTGGAACTCACGCTGCGCTCGGTGATGGCGCAACGCGACCTGCCGCTCGCGGACGCCCTGAAGTTCGAGATGGAACTGTGCGCGGAAATGCGCAAGCACGGCGACTACCAGGAGGGTCTGGACGCCTTCGTGCAAAAGCGCGCCCCCGACTACGAAACCTAGGAGAAGCGCTTGGCGGAAGAACAGTTGAAGGAAGCCGCGTCGGCCGACCCGGCGAGGTTTCGCGTCGACGGCGACGGCAAGCCCCTGCTCGTCGGCGGCCGTTGCCGGCACTGCGGATGCACCACCTGGTCCGTGCGCAAGCTCTGCCCCCGCTGCTGGGAGGCGGACAGCATGGAGGAGATCGCCCTCCCCGCCGAAGGCGAGCTCTACAGCATGACCGAGATCCATCGCGCGCAGGCCGGCTTTCGCGCGCCTTACGCCGTCGGTGTCGTCGACCTGCCCGGACCGGTGCGCGTCTTCGGCCGCGTCCACTGGCCCGCGGGACAACGATGGCTCCCCGGGACGCGCGTGGAACTCATCGCCGAGCGCATCGACCTGGAGGGCGATGCCGCGCCGCTCTGGGTGCCCGCGTTCCGGCCCCGGGAGACTCCCCATGCGTAGCGTCTACGTCGCCGGGGTCGGCGCGACCGAATTCGCGGCGCACGAGGGGACGAGCCTCGAGCAACTGGGCGCGCGCGCGATCGCGGACGCGCTGCGCGATGCGGGCGTGGACCGCGACCGCGTCGAGACCGCCTACATCGGGCACATGTCGCAGGGCGAGGTGACCGGGCAGCGCATCCTGAAGGAAATGGCCTTCCCCGAGATCCCGGTCACCAACGTCGAGAACGCCTGCGCCAGCGGCAGTTCGGCGTTCCGGGAGGCCTGGATCGCGGTCGGCGCCGGCATGGCCGACGTCGCGCTCGTGGTCGGGGTGGAGAAGCTCGCCACCAAGGGACTGCTGCCGATGAAGACGCAGACCTTCGAGGAACGGATCGGCCACATCATGCCCGGGAGCTATGCGCTCGCCGGCGAGCGGCACATGGCCGAGCACGGCAGCACCGTGCAGGATCTCGCCTGGATCGCCGCGAAGAACCGCACGAACGGCGTGGCCAACCCGCTGGCGATGTTCCGCAAGGCCTGCACGGTGGAGGAGGTGCTCGCGTCGCGCCGCATCGCCGGGCCGCTCACGCTGCTGCAGTGCTGCGGCACCGCCAGCGGCGCGGCCGCGGTGGTGCTGGTCGCCGGCCGGGCGGCGCGCGCCGCCGGGCGGAAGACGGTGCGCGTGCGCGCCTGCGCCCTGAGCTCGCGCATGCAGTGGGGCGAGCCCGAGGACCTCTCCATCTTCCTGCCGACGCACCGGGCCGCGAAGGCCGCCTACGAATACGCCGGCGTGGCGCCGGGCGACGTCGGCGTCGTGGAACTCCACGATGCGTTCTCCGTGGGCGAACTGCTCCACTACGAGGGCCTGATGCTTTGCGGGCGCGGCGAGGGCGCGCGCCTGGTGCGCGACCGCGCCACGGCGCTGGAGGGCCGCGTGCCCGTCAATCCGTCCGGCGGGCTGCTCGCGCGCGGCCATCCGGTCGGCGCCACCGGCGTCGTCCAGCTCGTGGAGCTCACGAAGCAGCTTCGCGGCACCGCCACGGCGCACCAGATTCCCGGCGTGAAGGTCGCCCTGGCGCAATCCCAGGGCGGCACGGGGGCCGGCGCAGGCGCCGCCGCCGTCACGCTGCTCAGCCTTTGATCCGTCCGTTCCCCGACCCAAGGAGCCCGACCATGCCCATCCGCCGCGTTCCCGCGCTTCTCGCCCTCGCTGCCGCATCGCTGCTTGCC
>CAZOIB010000006.1:0-4985 GCA_964579785.1 uncultured Lysobacter sp.
ATCGACACGCTGGTGCTGGGAATCGGCAACGTGCTCTGGGCCGACGAAGGATTCGGCGTGCGCGCCGTCGCCGCGCTCAACGAGGGCTGGTCCTTTCCCGAGTCGGTCACGCTGATGGACGGCGGCACGCTGGGCCTCTACCTGCTGCCCTACGTCCAGGAGGCGCGCCGCATCCTCGTCTTCGACGCCATCGACTACGGGCTCGCGCCGGGCACCATCCAGGTCGTCAAGGACGGCGACATTCCGGCGTACCTGGGCGTGGGCAAGATGAGCCTGCACCAGACCTGTTTCCAGGAAGTGCTTTCGCTCGCGCAGTTTTCCGGCCAGTCGCCGGAGAGCGCGCTGCTCGTGGGCGTGCAGCCGCTGGTCCTCAAGGACTTCGGCGGCAGCCTCACCGACCCGGTGCGCGAGAAGCTTCCGGAAGTGCTGGCGATCGGCCTCGAAGCCCTTGCGGCCTGGGGAGTACCCGGCACGGCGCGCGCGCCCGGAGAAGCCGCGCCGTTGCTCGACGCGAGCCTCACCATGGATCGCTACGAGGGCGAACGGCCTGCCGCAGACGATGCCTGCCGGGTGGGCGATGCGCGGTTCCTCGCCATCCGCGCCGCGCAGGGAGATTGACCATGTGCGTCGGCGTTCCCATGCAGGTGATCGAGGCGGCGGGAGAGAGTGCTGCCTGGTGCATGGGCCGGGAAGGGCGCAGCCGCATCGACATGGCTCTGATCGGGCCGCAGCCGCCGGGAACCTGGCTCCTTACCTTCATGGGCGCCGCGCGCGAGGTGATGACGCCCGAGGCCGCGGGACGAACCGACGCTGCGCTGGATGCGCTGGCCGCGGTCCTCGCCGGCGACACGTCCACGCTCGACGATGCCTTCGCCGACCTCGTGTCGCGCGAGCCGCAATTGCCCGAACACCTGAAGAAAACAGGCCCCTCTTCCCGAATCACGGAGAAATGACATGAACCCCGCCGTCCGTAACCCGCTCGCGGAGCCTCCGCTCGTCACGCAACTCGTCGAAAGGCACGGTGCCGCGCGCCTGGACGAAGCCGGCTTCGACGCCTTCGTCGCCGCGCCCGGCGAAGCGGCGCTCTTCTTCACCGAGGACCCCGTGCGCTTCAGGGAGGTCCTCGATGTGGCCGTCATCGCCCCCGAACTCGCGGCCGCCGCTTCGCGCCGCTTCCGCATCGGCGTCCTGCCGCCGCCGCTTGCCAACGCCAAGGCGGCGACCTACGGCGTGCGGCGCTGGCCGGCGCTGGTGTTCCTGCGCGCTGGCCAGTGGCTCGGCAACATCGAGGGCTTGCGCGACTGGAATGACTACCTCGCCGCCGTGAACGAACTGGTCGAGGGCGAGACGCGCCCGCTGCCGCCCCGCGTGATCCCCGTCGCCGCCGCCGGCGCCCCGTCCTGCGCCTGATCCGAAGGAGAGCCGTCCATGAACGAATTCCCGATCCCCGTGGTCACCATCGGCGCCGATCCGCGCCCCGCACAGGACAACGAGCTCGACTACCTGCCGATGCCCGGTGCGGAACCCTTGCGCACCCCGATGCCGCCGGAGGACGCGGCGCCGACCGACCTCGCGGCAGCCGCCGCGGTCGTCGAGCAGCTGCTCGAGGCGATGCGGCGCCATCGTCCCGGCGGACGCGATGCGCCGCGCTTCTCCCTCAAGGCGATGGCGCCGGGGGCGCTGCGCACGCTCAATGAATCGCTGGGCCAGGGCGAGGTGAGCGCGATCGTGCAGGCCAATGGCGCAGGGTCCTGGCGCGTGCAGGAAACGGCCTTCGCCGGTGTCTGGCGCGTGCGCCGCGACGATGCCGGCGGAGCGCCCCAGGAGGACATTCTCGAAGCCGGAGACATGCCCGTCGTGGTGAAGGAAGCCGCTGCGCGAGTCCCCGGCGCGAGCCTCGATCCGGCGCGGTTGCCGGCGGGCGTCATGAACGCGCCGGCCATCGTCGAAGAGCTGCGCCATCACGCGCAACGCCGCAGGGCCGGCACACCCACGCACGTGGTGAACCTCTCCCTGCTTCCGCTGGCACCGGCGGACCACGCGGGCCTGGAGGCGATGCTGGGCGATGGGCCGGTCGCGATCCTCTCGCGCGGCTTCGGCAACTGCCGCGTCAATGCGACGAATGCGCGCGGCATCTGGCGCGTGCGCTACTTCAACTCGATGAACACGGTGATCCTCGACACGATCGAGGTGGTGGACCTCCCCGAGTCGGCGTGCGCCGGGGCGGAGGACTACGACGACAGCATCGGGCGCCTGGGCGAGCTGTTGACGTGGCTGCGCGAGGGGTAGCGGACATGGATGGCGTCCCGGCGGCCGCGAAGTCCGGCCGGCGCGAATGCCGGATCTGCTGGACCGTCTACGACCCGGCGCTGGGCGATCCGGTCTGGCAGATCGAGCCCGGAACGCCCTTCGAGGCGCTGCCGCCGCACTGGAGCTGCCCGAACTGCTCGGCGGAGCAGTCGATGTTCCTTCCCCTTGACGATGAGTGACGCGCGCACGGCGAGTCCCGCCCCGCGGCTCGAGGCCGCCTACACGCGCATCTGGCGGACGCGCATGGCGGGGCTGCCATTCCTCAACGACAACCTGCGCGTGGAGGCCGTGGGCTTCCGCGCCTGGGAGGGCCAGTGGCTGGGCGCGCTCGTCACGCCGTGGTCGATGAACCTGGTGCTCCTGCCGGGAGAAGGAGAGTGGACGCCGTTGCCGCAGGGGGCCGAGCGCGTCGTGGCGCTGCCGGCGGGACGCTTCCGCTTCGTCGCCGGGCACGACGAGGAACTCGGCGAGCACCACGCCTGCTCGCTCTTTTCGCCGGCGCAGGAGTTCGCCGATCACGAGACCGCACGGGCGGTCGCGGCCGCCGCGCTGGAGGCCCTGTTCGATGCCGGGAATGTCGTGGCCCCGGACGTCGATGGCAGCCGGGGCAGTGCCCTGCATCTCGTCGGGGAGCCCGCGGCGGTCAGCAAGCGTGATTTCATTCGTGGCCGCTTCTCGGGGACGCGCGATGGCGATCGAGGGTGAACTGGTGGTGCGCGTGACCACCGCCTCGGGACGCGTGACGCGGGCGCAGGCCCGCGCCGAACGCCCGCGCGTGGCCGGCCGGCTCTTCGCCGGGCGGGCGGCCGGCGAGGCTCCCGCCCTGGCCGGTGCGCTCTTCGCGATTTGCGGCCGATCGCAGGCCATCGCGGCGGAGGGGGCCATCGAGCGGGCGCAGGGGCGATCGGCCACGCAGGCGACAAGCAATGCCCGCGATCTGCGCATCGCCGCCGAGACCATCCACGAGCACGCCTGGCGCCTGCTGGTCGACTGGCCGAAGCTCGCGGGTCGCAGTCCGGAGATCGAATGGCTGGCACGCGGGCGCCGCGTGCTGGCGCCCCTCCTCGAGGCGCGCGATGTCGACGGGCTGGGAGACGCACGCGACGCTGCCATCGCCTGGGCGCGCGAGGCGATCTTCGGCATTTCGCATGGCGGGTTCCTGGCGATCGACACGGTCGAGGGCCTGCGCCGCTGGGTGGCGACGGCAGCCACGCCGGTCGCCGCACTCGCTGCGCACCTGCTCGGGGAGCGCGCCGCGCTGGGCGCGAGCGACGTCGCGTTCCTGCCCTTCGGCACCGACCGCTGGATCGAGCGCGCCATGGCGCCGGCGCTCGACCGGGACGCGGGGTTCGACGACGTGCCGCACTGGCAAGGCGAGCCCCGGGAAACCGGACCTCTCGCGCGCATGGCCGGCCATCCGCTGACCGACGCCGTGATCGGCGCCTGGGGCAGGGGACTGGGTGCGCGATTCGTGGCCCGGCTGCTGGAAACGGCGGCGGCGCTGGAAGCATTCGGCGGCCGCCACGGGGCGGTGTCGCTCGGCGAAGCCTCCGCCATCGCCTGGGTGGACACCGCGCGGGGACTGCTGCTGCATCGCGTCCGGGTCGAAGGCGACCGCATCGCCGCCTATCGCATCGTCGCGCCCACGGAGTGGAACTTCCATCCGGAAGGCGCCTTCACGCGCGGGGCGCTGGCACTCGCCGCGGGCGACGCCGCGCGCCTGGAAAGCGACGTGCGCTGGATCGTCGCCTCGCTCGACCCCTGCGTCGGCGTGCGTTACGAGGCGCAGCATGCATGAGATGTCGATCGCCGAAAGCGTGCTCGGCATCGTCGAGGAGACCGCGCGCCGCGAGGGCTTCCGGCTGGTGCGCGAGGTGCGCCTCGAGATCGGGCGTCTCGCGGCCGTGGAGACGCAGGCGCTCGCGTTCTGCTTCGACGTCGTCAAGCGCGGCAGCGTCGCCGAGGAGGCCGCGCTCGCCATCGACGAAGTGCCGGGCACGGCATGGTGCTTCGACTGCTCGGAGACGGTCGCGCTCGATGCCCGTGGCGACGCGTGCCCGAAGTGCGGCGGCGGACGGCTTCAGGTGAATGGCGGCACCGAAATGCGGGTAAAGGACCTGCTCGGCGTCTGACCCGGGACAGGTATTGGGGACAGGTAATGGGGACGGTTCCGGAGAACCGTCCCCAAAACAGGAGAAAGCGATGTGCACGACCTGCGGTTGCGGAACGGATGCGGTGACGATCGACGGCAAGGCCCATGCGCACGGCCATGAACATGGCCACGACCATGCGCACGATCACGGGCATGGGCATCACCATCATCACGGCGAGGGCCAGCCGGCCCATGCGCACGCCGCGGGATTCGGCGCCGAACGGGCCGTGGCGGTGGAACGCGACATCCTCGCGCGCAACGACAGCGAGGCCAACGCCAACCGGCGCAGCCTCACCGCGCAGGGGATCCTCGCGCTGAACCTCGTCTCCAGCCCCGGGTCGGGAAAGACTACGCTCCTCGTGCAGACGATCAAGCAACTCTCCGGCGACATCCCGATCGCCGTGATCGAGGGCGACCAGCAGACTTCCAACGACGCCGACCGCATTCGCGCCACGGGTGCGCGGGCGGTGCAGATCAACACCGGCAAGGGTTGCCACCTCGACGCGCACATGGTCGGCCATGC
>CAZOIB010000007.1:0-11361 GCA_964579785.1 uncultured Lysobacter sp.
ACTGGAACTTGTTGCGCGAGTCGTCGATGGACCAGGAGACGTTGGTGCGCATCATCACGCCGAGGTCGATGCCGGCGACGAGCGCGTCGAGGGAGGAGCTGCCCGGCTCGACGTTCAGGTTCGCCATGCGGTCGATGGGAGCGCGGTTCCACGAGCAGGCGCGGGTGTTGGCCACGCCGGCGATGCCCGCCCGCGCCTGGGAGATGGCCCCGCCCAGCGGGCGCTCGAGGACGCCCCTGCGGATGAGGTACTGGCGTTCGGCCGCGAGCCCGTCGTCGTCCCACCCGTAGGCCGCGAATTCCTCGCGGCGCGTGGGGTCGAAGGTGACGTCGAGCAGTTCCGAGCCGTAGCGGTAGGAGCCGAACATGTCCAGGCTCACGAAGCTCGTGCCGGCAAAATTGCGCTCGTCGCCGAGGATGCGGTCCAGCTCCAGCGGGTGGCCGATGGACTCGTGGATCTGCAGCATCATCTGGTCGGGCATGAGCAGCACGTCCATCTTTCCGGCCGGGCAATTGGGTGCGGCGAGGAGTTCCAGCGCACCCTCCGCAACCGTGCGGCCGCTGCCTTTCATTCCGAAAGATTCCAGGACTTCCAGGCCGCCCTGCATGCAGTAGCCGTTGTCGCGGCCGCCGTGCGTGCGCGTCTGCGTGATGCCGTTGGCGTGCGCCGTCGCCGACATGTTGGGCACGAGGTAGTGGAAGACCTGCTCGACCTCGCCGCCGTCGGCCGTGAAGTATGCCTGGCGCGTGCGCGTCGTCCACAGGCTCGCCTCCCAGTCGACGATGCGCTCGTCGATGCGGCATTGCTTCGACTCCTCGGCGAGCAGGTCGAGTTTCTCGCGCCGCGTGAGGCGAGCGGGGTCGTCGGCGACCGGCGAGGCATAGGTGCCCCTGGGGCTGGGCAGCGCGATCTTGCTGTAATCGACCACGCTGCGGCCGGCCGTGAGCCCGGCCAGGCGCTTTGCCCGCCCCGCCGCCTCGCGCAGGCCTGCTTGCGTGAGGTCGCTGGTGGCCGCGTAGCCGAGGCCACCCTTGTCGATCACCGTCACCATGGCGCCGCGGTCGGTGGCGAGCTGCGGCGGCTCCGCGACATCCTGGCGCACGGTGAGGCTCTCCGAGGACTCCTCGACGAAGCGCAGCGAACAGAAATCGACGGCAGGGACGATGGCGCGAAAGTCGCGCGCAAGGGTGTCGAGCATCGGGACTCCGCGGAAAAGAAGCGGCCGCACGAACGGCGGCCAGGGCGCATTTTACGACGGAAAGCGACTTCCCTTAACAAGCAGTTGCACGCAGCTCGCACACTCCTTTGCCTACCCGTCGAGAGTCACTGGCGCATGGGTTCGCGATGCTGGTGAGCGGAGAGGCGGATGGGGTCCGGTTTGGTGTGTGCTTATTCGGTTTTCGGCCAGATCACGTCGGTGCCGGAGTTGACGTCGATGCATTTCGAGTCGGCGTCGAACAGTGATGTCCTGCGCAAGTTGACCTGGCCGAAGACCGAATAAACACACACCAAACCGGACCCTTATCAGTCCATACTTTCACCGGGGTGCCGATGGGTGACGCCACCGTTTCAGCGAAAGGCACCCCGGAATCACGAGGCGTGGTGCCTGTGGGTGCGGCGAGTCGTTGTAGTGCACGCCATTCCTGAGACTTGGCGGTGGAATCGGCTCAGCGCCGCGCCAATGCGGTGAATTCCGCTTCCGTCATGCGCACCAGTTGCCATTCGGGGAGGATCCTGCCGCCGAGCGACTCGTAGAAGCGGATCGACGGCTCGTTCCAGTCGAGGACGCGCCACTCGAAGCGGCCGCAGTCGCGTTCGACCGCGAGCGCCGCGAGGTGGCGAAGCATCGCCTTGCCGATGCCGACGCCGCGATGCGCCGGCTCGACGAACAGGTCCTCGAGGTAGATGCCGGGCTTGGCGAGAAAGGTCGAGAAGGTCGTGAAGTAGAGCGCGAAGCCGACGGCACGACCATGGCGTTCGGCCATCACCGCCTCGCAGGCAGGACGCGCGCCGAAGAGCGCGGCGCGCAGCGTTTCCGGTGTCCCGACGGCCATGTGGGAGAGCTTTTCGTATTCGGCCAGCTCGCGGATGAGGCGGTCGATTTCGCCGCAGTCTTCGGGTGCGGCGGGGCGGAGGGTGAAGTCGGCCATTCTCAGCGGAAGCTGTTCTTCCATTCGCGCACCGCAGCGAACACCTCGACGGGCGAGGAGAGCGGGCGCGCGGCGTGCCTCGATGCCGAGGCGACGACCTCGGGCGAGGCCCAACGCAGGAACGGGTTGGTGTCGAGTTCGTCGGCGATGGTGAACGGCACGGTAGGGAGGTTGCGGGCGCGCAGGCCCGCGTCGCGCGCCTTGCGCGCCCCGAGCTTCGCATTGCCGGGCTCGACCGCCTCGGCGAAACGGATGTTGGACAGCGTGTACTCGTGCGCGCAGTAGGCGCGGGTCTCGCCGGGAAGCCCGGCGAGCTTGGCCAGGGACTGCGCCATCTGCGCGGGGGTGCCTTCGAAGAGCCGCCCGCAGCCGCAGGCGAAGAGGGTGTCGCCGCAGAAGAGCAGCGGATGCCAGTCCGGCCCGGCCGAGGCGGGCGCCTGCCTGGCGAAATAGGCGATGTGCCCCGCGGTGTGCCCCGGCACGTCGAGCACCGCGAGTGCCAGGCCCAGGCCGGGCACGGTGATGCGGTCGCCCTCGCGCAGCCGGGTCGTGAGTCCCGCGATCGATTCGCCCGCGGGCCCGAACACCTCGCATTTCCAGCGCGCGGCCAGCGCCTCGAGTCCGCCGACGTGGTCGCCATGGTGGTGGGTGACGAGGATGGCGGTGAGCATGAGCCCGTGCGCGGCCAGGAATGCCTCGACCGGCTTCTCGTCGCCCGGATCGACGACCGCGGCGTGGCGGCCGTCCTCGATCACCCAGAGGTAGTTGTCCGCGAAGGCGGGCACGGGATGGATCTGCATCATGGACCCGAGTCTATTAGAATTGGCGCATGCCGACCAACCCGCTCGCCGACTGGTTCTCCACGCCGCTCGGGGCCTACCTGCTCGCGAAGGAGCAGGCCTACCTCGACGACGTGACGCCCGACATGTTCGGCTTCCACGCCCTGCAATTGGGGCTGCCGCAGCTCGACCTGCTGCGCGAGAACCGCATCACGCACCGCATGCGCATCGACGTGGGCGGCGCGGCGGACGTGCGTGCGCGGGTGCACGAGCTGCCGCTCGCCACCCAGTCGGTCGACCTGGCGCTCCTGCCACACGTGCTCGAGTTCGCCGAGGATCCGCACGCCGTGCTGCGCGAAGTCGACCGCGTGATGATGCCCGAGGGGCGCATCGTCATCCTGGGCTTCAACCCCTGGAGCCTCTGGGGGCTGCGCAGCGCGATCGGCCCCTCCCGCCAGGAAGCGCCGTGGAACGGCAAATTCGTCTCCCTCCTGCGCGTGAAGGACTGGCTCGCCCTGCTCGGTTTCGAGGTCTCCGCCGGCCGCCTCGTGTGCTACGTGCCGCCCGTGAAGCGGGACAAGTGGTTGCAGCGCCTGGCCTTCATGGAGCCCGCGGGCGACCGCTGGTGGGCGGTGGGCGGCGCCGTGTACATGCTGCAGGCGATCAAGCGCGTGCGCGGCATGCGGCTCCTCACCCCCGCCTGGCACGACGCGGACGCGCGCGAGAAGCGCGTCGCGCTCGCCACCAAGCGCGAGGGCAACGCGGTCACTTCGCGGGCGGGATCGCTCCGCGTGGTCAAGTGACGGTTCCGCACCGCGCGGCGGCCGCGCAGGCGGTCGAGATCTACACCGACGGCGCATGCAAGGGCAATCCCGGGCCCGGAGGGTGGGGCGCGCTCCTCACCTGCGACGGCAAGGAGCGCGAACTCTTCGGCGGCGAAGAGGCGACCACCAACAACCGCATGGAGCTCACCGCGGTGATCGAGGCGCTGGCGGCCCTGAAGCGGCCCAGCCGCGTGGTGCTGCACACCGATTCGCAGTACGTGCAGAAGGGGATCACGGAGTGGATCCACGGCTGGAAGGCCAAGGGCTGGCGCACCGCCGCGAAGGCGCCCGTGAAGAACGTGGACCTGTGGAAGAGGCTGGACGAGCTGGCGGCGCGGCACCACGTCGACTGGCGCTGGGTGAAGGGGCATGCCGGGCACGACGGCAACGAGCGGGCGGACGAGCTGGCCAACCGCGGGGTCCCGTCGTGAGGCGCATCGTTCTCGATACCGAGACGACGGGGCTGGAGCCCTCGGAGGGGCATCGCGTCATCGAGATCGCCTGCGTGGAACTGTTCGACCGGCGGCCGACGGGACGCAACTTCCACCGCTACCTGAACCCGGAGCGCGACATCGACATCGGCGCGACCCAGGTGCACGGCCTCACGCGGGACTTCCTCGCCGACAAGCCGCGCTTCGCCGACGTCGCCGAGGAGTTCCTCGAGTTCGTCGAGGGCGCGGAACTCCTCATCCATAACGCCCCCTTCGACGTGGGCTTCCTCGACGCGGAACTGGCGCTCGCGGGCAGGCCCGGCATCGCCTCCGTCTGCCCGGTGACGGACACCCTCGCCATGGCGCGCGAGATCCATCCCGGCAAGCGCAATTCCCTGAATGCCCTGTGCGAGCGCTACCAGGTGGACAACTCGCGGCGTTCGCTGCATGGCGCGCTCCTCGACGCCCAGCTCCTCGCCGACGTCTGGCTGGCCATGACGCGCGGGCAGGACACCCTCGACATCTCGCTCCTCGCCAGGCCGGATCCGGCATTGCCGGGCGGGGCGTCGACGCGGCCGGCGCAGCTTGCCGTCCTGCCGGCGAGCGCCGCGGAGCTCGCCGCGCACGCGGCCATGTGCGAGCGCATCGACCAGGAAAGCAAGGGCCGCTGCCTGTGGAAGCAGGCGGAAGCGTCCGGCCCGCCGCGATGAACCAGCCGCTCCCCTCCAACGAGGACCTGCGCCGCCTGGCTTCGCGGCTGGTGGCGCTCGGAGCGATTCCCATCGCCGTCTTCTGCGGCGCCTTTGCGCTGGCCCGGGCGGCGCTGGGCACCGGCGAGACCGGGCAGATGCTGACGTGGAGCCTCGCGCTGGCGGCGGCGGTCGCTTCCGTGTTCGTCGTTGCGCGGCGCACGGCGAGCGTCCTCGAGGCCGACATCCGCATCATCCGCGAGGCGATGCGCCACGGCGGCAAGACCGCGGAGGGCGGCGAGCTTCCCGAGCTCGAGCCGCCGCTCGAGAGCCTGAAGCGCGAGGTGCTGCGGCTCGCGAACGACTTCCAGTCCCGCGAGCTGCGCATCCAGGAACGCCTCGACACAACGCGCCAGCAGGTATTCTTCCTCACCGGGCACGATCCGCTCACCGGGCTCGCCAACCGCAAGGCGCTCGAGGAGCGGCTCGAGGGGGCGATCGGGACCGCGCGGAGCCTGGGCAGCACGCATGCCCTCGTCTACTTCGACGTCGACTACCTCTACCGCATCAACGACACCTTCGGACGCCTGGCCGGGGACGAGTTGCTGCGCCGTCTGGCGCCCGTGCTCAAAGGGTGCCTGCGCAGCGAGGATTTCCTCGCGCGCATCGGCGGCGACGAGTTCGCGGTGCTGGTCGAGAACTGCAGCATCGACCATGCCCTCCAGACCGGCTTGCGCATCCGCGACACGGTGCAGTCCTGGCAGTTCGAGTGGGAAGAGCACGCCTTCCAGGTCGGGGTGAGCGTCGGCGTGGTGGCCATCACACGCCTCACCGCGGGCCTTTCCGCCGTCTTCAACGAGGCCGACGGCGCCTGCTTCGCGGCGAAGGAGCAGGGCAGGAATCGCGTCGTGGCCTTCCACGACACCGAGACGGTGCAGACCACGATGCGCCAGTCGAGCCGCGGCTGGCTGAGGCGCATCAACGACGCCATCTCCGCGGGCGCCTTCACGCTCCTCTACCAGCCCATCGTGCCGATCGCCGCCGTGCGCGACCCGAGCGCGCCGCCGCACCTGGAAGCGTTGCTGCGCATGAGCGAATCGGGCGGGGAGCTGATCCTGCCCATGTCGTTCATCCCCGTGGCGGAGCGCTACGACCTCATGCGCACGATCGACCGCTGGGTGATCGAGCGCGCCTTCACCGACTATCGCCACCTTGCCCGCGCCCGCGGCGTGGCGAGGCCCGCCCAGTTCTCGATCAACCTCTCCGGCCACACCCTCTGCAGCCCGGACTTCGGCGACTTCGCGCGCGAAATGCTCGCGCGTTACGCGGTGCCGCCCGACGCGGTGTGCTTCGAGATCACCGAGACGGCGGCGATCGCCAACGAGGAGCGTGCCCGCGCCGCGATCCAGGGCCTGCGCGCCCAGGGCGTGCGCTTCTGGCTCGACGATTTCGGCAGCGGCCTCTCCTCCTTCAACTACCTCAAGCGCTTTCCCGTGGACGGTCTCAAGATCGACGGCCAGTTCGTGCGCGGCGTGACCCGCAGCGTCCTCGACGAGGCGCTCGTCGAGGCGATCCAGCAGGTGGCGGCGACGATGGGCATCGCCACCATCGCGGAGAACGTGGAGAGCGAGGAAGTCGCCACGCGGTTGCGGGCCATCGGCGTGCCCTGGGGGCAGGGCTACCACCTCGGGCCGCCGCGGCCGATCGATGCCGCCTTCGCGGAAGTCCGCCCGGCGCGGTGACGCGCGGGCGGGCCCTGGGCTATAATCCGCGGCGATCGGCGGGACCCTCGCAGGGAAGCGGGGGACCGCCAGCCTCTCCCCCGAAGCCCAGAACAGAGCGAGACGCCATGTCCCGAATCCGCCTCACCCTTGCCGTGGTTGCCGCGGCACTCGCCACCTCGGCCAATGCGGCCGGCGATCCGGTCGCCGGCAAGCAGAAGAACTTCCAGTGCATGGGTTGCCACGGCATCTCCGGCTGGAAGACCGCGTTCCCCGAGGTCTACCACGTGCCGAAGCTGGGCGGCCAGCACGCCGCCTACCTCGTCGCCGCCCTCAAGCAGTACAAGAAGGGCGAGCGCGACCACGCCACCATGCGCTCCATCGCGGCCGATCTTTCCGAGAAGGACATGGAAGACATCGCCGCCTACTACGCGCAAGCGGCCGGAAAGTGAGGCGCGCCATGAACAAGCAGACTCTCGTCGCGCTCTCCATCCTCGCGCTCTGCGCTCCGGCCTACGCGGCCAAGGGCGATGCGGAGGCCGGCCGCACCAAGTCGCAGCCCTGCAAGGCGTGCCATGGCGAAGCCGGCATCAGCTTGAGCCCGGAGTTTCCGAAGATCGCCGGCCAGCACCCGGATTACCTCGCCACGGCGCTCCGGCACTACAAGCTGGGCAAGCGCAAGAACCCGATCATGGCCGGACAGGTGGCCAACCTGTCGGAGAAGGACATGCAGGACCTGGCGGCGTACTACGCCACCCAGTCGGGGCTAGCGATCAAGTATTGAGCTCCTCCCCGGAGTTCGAGCGGCTGTGGGCCGCGGCGGTCGCCAGCAACGGCCGCCATGACGCGGAGGGCGCCATCCTGGCCCTCCACCGATGCCTCTACGCCAGGCGCGAGGAGTTCCAGGCGCAGCAGTTGCTGTGCCGCCTGCTGCACGAGAACCCCGCCCTTTTCGTCCCGTCCGCAGCACAGGCACGGGCCCGTCCGGCGGGCCTCGTCTCCGTCGTCGTCTGCAGCATCGACCCGGGCAAGTTCGCGCGCGTCCGGGCGACCTACGCGCGCGCCTTCGGCGAAACGCCCTGGGAACTCATCGGCATCCACGACGCGCGCTCCCTTGCGGAGGGCTACGCGCGCGGCTATGCACGGGCTCGCGGCGAGCTGATCGTCCTCAGCCACGACGACATCGAGATCCTGTCCGCGGACCTGGGCGGCGCATTGGCCGGTGCCCTGCGGAGCCTCGACGTCGTGGGCGTCGTGGGTTCGACGAAGCTGGAAGGGCCGGCCCACGCCTGGGGCGGCAAGGCGTACACGCGTGGGCGCGTCGCGGAGCCGGCGAGGAACGGCGCCGGCGTGGACCTCGTCCTCTACAACCCGGCGGCGGACGTGAGCGCCGGCCTGCAGGCGATCGACGGCGTCTTCATGGCGGCGACCCGGGACGCCGTCGCCGCGACGGGTTTCGACGCGACGACCTTCGACGGCTTCCACCTCTACGACCTCGACTTCTCGTACCGCGCGCACCTGGCCGGGCGCAGGGTCGGGGTGACCTCGGAGATCGTGCTGCGCCACGATTCCGCGGGGGGCTTCGACGCGCGCTGGGAGGAATACGCGCGCCGCTTCCTCGCGAAATTCCCGCAGGTGCAGGGGGAGCGCGTGCAGAACTACCTGTCGCGCATTCCGTTCCCGGATGCCGCGGCGCTCCTCGACTTCTGCGCGCGCCTCGACGAAGCGGGCAGGCGCGCGCTCGCCGCCTAGGTCTTGCGCGCGAGGCAGTCCAGGTAAGTGGCGTTGTCGAAGGCGGCAGCGTTTCTCTGCGCCTGCCAGACCATCTCGGCCAGGCACTCCATCACCGCGTGCCGCGCCTCGTGCTCCGAATCGTGCTTCGCGGCGAGCCGCCGTACCGCCTCGCGGATGCCCGGGGGCTGGTCGATCGAGACCTGCTCCGCGATGGCGAGGTGCATGGAAAGGTGCAGGAAGGGATTGGACTCGCCGCCCTCCGGAGACCACTCCCGCTCGCGATACCGCTCCGGGTTGCCGAGCACCTCGTGGTACTCGGGGTGTTCCATCACGATGGCGAGCGCCATCGTCTCGAGCGGCGTGAGCGCCTGCCCCGCGCGCGACTTTTCCCAGAGCCCGAAGAAGAACTCGCGCACCTGGTCGCGGGAGGGATTGAAGAGGCTCATTTCGGCAGCCGCGTGCGCTTCGGCGGGGGAGGTGCTGCGATCTTCGCCTTGTCCTTGAACCCGCAGGGCGCGTAGACCGGGCACTCGCCGCATCGCGGCGACCGCGCGAGGCAGGTGTAGCGGCCGTGCAGGATGAGCCAGTGGTGCGCGTGCAGCCGGAATTCCTCCGGCACGACCTCGAGCAGCTTCAGTTCCACCGCCAGCGGATCCTTTCCCGGCGCGAGCCCGGTGCGGTTGGCGACGCGGAAGATGTGCGTGTCGACGGCCATCGTGGGCTCGCCGAAGGCCACGTTCAGCACGACGTTGGCGGTCTTGCGTCCCACGCCCGGCAGCTTCTCCAGCGCCTCGCGCGTGCGCGGCACCTGGCCTGCGTGCTCCTCCAGCAGCAGGCGGGAGAGCGCGATCACGTTCTTCGCCTTGGTGCGGAAAAGGCCGATCGTCCTGATGTGCTCGCGCAGTCCAACCTCCCCGAGCGCCACGATCTTCTCCGGCGTGTTGGCCACGGGATAGAGGCGGCGCGTGGCGAGATTCACGCTCCGGTCGGTCGCCTGCGCGGAAAGGACCACGGCCACCAGCAGCTCGTAGGGCGTCGCGTACTCGAGCTCGCTCTTCGGCTCGGGATCGGCCGCGCGCAGGATGCGGAAGAACTCGACGCGCTGCGCGGGTTTCATCGGCTTGCCTGCCTTCGCTGGAGTCACTCGTAGGCCTCCAGTTTCGCAGCCCGCTCGCCGAGGTCGCGGGCCAGGCGGAAGGCGCGGAATGCATGGCGGCTGCGCGAGAGGGCGGGATCGGGAAGCTCTGCCACCGGATCGAGGGAGATGCAGTCCACGGGGCAGGGCGGGAGGCACAGCTCGCAACCGGTGCACCAGGCGGCGATCACGGTGTGCATGCGCTTCGAGGCACCGACGATGGCATCCACGGGGCAGGCGTGGATGCACTTGACGCAGCCGATGCACAGGGCCTCGTCGATGAACGCGACCTGCGGTGGCCGGTACTCGCCGTGAACGGGGTTGAGCGGCTTCACGGCGCGGTCGAGGAGCGCGGCCAGCTTCGCGATGCCTTCGTCGCCGCCGGGCGGGCATTGGTCGATGTCGGCTTCGCCCCGCGCGATCGCCTCCGCATAGGGACGGCAGCCTTCGTAGCCGCACTGGGTGCACTGCGTCTGCGGCAGCAGCGCATCGATGCGCGCGGCGAGCTCGTTCACGCGAGTTCCTCCAGCGCGAGAGCCGTGAACGGCAGTCCCGCAGCGGCTGCGATGCCGGCGTGGGTGACCCGGCCGCGCCACAGCAGCACGCCAGCGCGCAATCCGGCGTCCTCCCGCAGGGCGCGCGCGATCCCCTTGCCGGCGAGCGAGCGCACGTAGGGCAGCACCGCCGCCGAAAGCGCGGCCGCGCCGGCGCGCGCCACGGCGGAGGGCATGTTGGTGACGCAGTAGTGCACGACCCCCTCGGCCACGAAGGTCGGCGCCGCGTGCGTGGTCGGGCGGGAAGTCTCGGCCACGCCGCCGGCGTCGATCGAGATGTCGACGATGACGGACCCGGGCAACATGCGCCGCACGAGCGTGCGCGGCAGCAGCTTGGGCGTGGCCTCTCCGGGAACGAAGACCGCGCCGACGACGAGATCGGCCGCGAGCGCTTGGCGCTCGACGAGTTCCGGAGTGGCGAGGCCGATCTCCACCGCGCCGCCCAGGCGGGCGGCGAGCGCATCGCGTGTCCTCGTCGAGCGCGTGAGGACAGTCACCCGGGCACCGAGCGCCGCCGCCACTTCCGCGGCGTTCGCCCCCGCATGCCCGCCGCCGAGAATCAGCACGCGTGCCGGCTCTGCGCCGGGGCACCCCGCCAGCAGCGTGCCGTTGCCGCCAGCCGGCAGCGTGAGGAGGTTCGCGCCGACCTGGATCGCGAGCCGCCCGGCGATCACCGACATCGGCGCCAGGAGCGGGAAGCCGCCGCCGGCGTCCTGCACCATTTCGTAGGCGATCGCGGTCACGCCGCGCGCGGCCAGTTCGCGGGTGCGCTCCGTCTCGCCGACCAGGTGCTGGAAGGCGAAGAGCGTCGTGTCCGGCGCGAGGTTGGCCGGCTCGCCAGGCTGCATTTCCTTCACTTTCACCACGAGATCGGCTTGCCACGCAGCCGCAGATGCCACGACCTGCGCCCCCGCCGCGGCATAGAGGCCGTCGTTCGCGCCGATGCCCGCCGCGGCGCCTTGCGCGACACGCACCTCGTGGCCGTCGCGAACCAGGAACGCCGCCGCCTGCGGGGCGAGTGCCACGCGGCGCTCGCCCTCCTTGGCCTCGCAGGGAATGCCGATCCGCATCGGGATCCCGGGGCGGGCCTTCAGCCCTTGAGTGCGCGCCGCGCGTCGGCGATGACGTCCGGGCCGCGGTAGATGAACCCGGTGTAGACCTGCACGAGGCTCGCGCCCGCGTCGATCTTCGCCCTGGCGTCGGCGCCGGTGTGGATGCCGCCCACGCCGATGAGCGGGATGCGGCCGGCAAGCAGGCGCGCGAGCTTGCCGAGGACCGCGGTCGAGAGGGCGAACACGGGGCGCCCCGAGAGGCCGCCGGCTTCGGCGGCATGGCGGTGGCCCT
>CAZOIB010000008.1:0-12374 GCA_964579785.1 uncultured Lysobacter sp.
AGCACGTCGATGGCGCCGCCCGGGTCGCGCGCCTTCAGCCGGACGAGGAGCGGGTGGGCGAGGACCGCGTCACCGATCCACGAAGGAGAGACGACGAGGGTTTCCGCTTCAGTGTCCCCGGGCGATCGCGCCACCCGCGAGCCGGTAGACGGTCCCGCAGTAGGGGCAGCGCGCTTCCCCGGTCGCCTCGACCGGCAGGTAGACGCGCGGATGCGTGTTCCACAGCTTCTGCGACGCGAGCGGGCAATGCAGCGGCAGGTCCGCGGCCGTGACCTCGACCGACAGGCGGTCGAGCTCCGTGGGCAGGCTGGGGGAGCCGCCGGCGCGTTCCTCGACCACTAGGCCACCTTGGTGAGCCAGTGGTGGTACTTCGGATTGCGGCCGTTGACGATGTCGAAGAAGGCCGACTGGATCTTCTCCGTGATCGGCCCGCGCGAGCCGCTGCCGATGGCGCGCCGGTCGAGCTCCCGGATCGGCGTGACTTCGGCCGCCGTGCCGGTGAAGAACGCCTCGTCGGCGATGTAGACGTCGTCACGCGTGAGGCGGGTCTTTTCCACGGCGAGCCCCAAGTCGGCGCAGATCTGCTGCACGCTGCGCCAGGTGATGCCGTCGAGCGCGGTGGTGAGCTGCGGCGTGTAGAGCCGGCCGTCCTTCACCAGGAAGATGTTCTCGCCGCAGCCCTCGGCGACGAAGCCCTCGGTGTCCAGCAGCAGCCCCTCGTCGTAGCCGTCCTGCGTGGCCTCGAGGTTGGCGAGGATGGAGTTGGCGTACGTGGTCGCCACCTTGGCGCGCGCCATCGTCACGTTGACGTGGTGGCGGGCGAAGGAGGAGGTCTTCACGCGGATGCCCCTGGCGAGCCCTTCCTCGCCCAGGTAGGCGCCCCAGGGCCAGGCGGCGATCGACACGTGCACGCTGGCGCCGACCGGGGACACGCCCATCTTCTCCGAGCCGTAGAAGGCGAGCGGGCGCAGGTAGCAGCTCTCCAGCTTGTTGGCGCGCACCACCTCGCGCTGCGCCTCGAAGAGCTGCGCCTTGGTGTAGGGCACCTGCATCATGTAGATCTTGGCCGAGTTGAAGAGACGGTCGGTGTGTTCCTGCAGGCGGAAGATCGCGGTGCCGATCTCCGACTTGTAGGCGCGCACCCCCTCGAAGACCGCCAGCCCGTAGTGCAGGGAGTGGGTGAGGACGTGGGTGGTGGCTTCCCTCCAGGGCACGAGCTTGCCGTCGTACCAGATGAAGCCGTCGCGGTCGGCCATCGACATGGGAGTTCCTGTGCTTGACGTGTGCGGGAACCCCGAATTCTAGCAAACCGGGTGCGCCGGCCCGCCGTGGCCTTCCGGAAGCGGCGCCGGGAGGTGGCAGACAGACGGCATGGTCCGCGATACAGTGTGGGATAATTCGCATCGTTACCCGCCCAAGAAAACCACAGGCAGCCGCCGCGCACGCATGCCGACCGATTCCTCGACCGTCCCCCCGCGGGTAGCAGCGCCGGCAGCGAGACCGTCCCTGCCGAGCTCGCCCCTGCTGCCGCCGGCGCGCAACGCCGAGGAGAAGCTCGCCGGGGACATGCTGGTCCTCACGACGGGGCTCATGGTCCTCGCCTCCGTCCTCTGGCTGAGCGTCTACTGGAGCCTCGGGCACAACTTCTCCGTCTCGATCTCGCTCGCCTTCCAGGCGCTCTCCGCCGGCACCATCGCCTTCTACCTGCGCACGCGCAAGCTCGAGCTCTTCGCGATGATCCAGCTGGCGCTGATCCTCTTCACGCCCTTCGCCATGCAGTGGTCGATCGGCAACTTCGTCACCGCCTCGGGCGTGAGCCTGTGGGGCCTCATCGCGCCGGTGGGCGCGGTGACGGTGCTGGGCACGCGCCAGTCGATCCCGTGGTTCTTCGCGTGGCTGTTCATGACGGTGCTGGCGGGGTTCTTCGACTTCATGATCCCCAACGGCTCGTCGCGGCTGGACATGCGCACGGTCTCCGTGTTCTTCGTGCTCAACTTCGCGGCGATCTCGCTGATGATCTATGCGCTGCTGTGGTACTTCGCGAGCGAGAAGCAGCGCCTGCGCGAGCAGGTCGAGCTGCAGCACGAGGAGCTCCTCATCGCCAAGGAGAAGAGCGAGCAGCTGCTCCTGAACGTCCTGCCGCAGGCCATCGCGGAGCGGCTGAAGCGGGGCGAGTCCAACATCGCGCAGGGCCACGCCGACGTGACGGTGATGGTGGCCGACATCGTCGGCTTCACCAAGATGACCGAGGAGCTCTCGCCGGTGGAGACGGTGAAGATCCTGAACGACGTCTTCACGATGTTCGACGAGATCGCCGACAAGTACGGCGTGGAGAAGATCAAGACCATCGGCGACGCCTACATGGCGGTGGCCGGCCTCGGCTCCGGCGGCGAGGTGCACTACGCCTCCTCGATCGCCAACATGGCGATCGAGATGCTGGAGGGCATCCGCGAGTACAGCCAGAGCACCGGCGACCGCATCGAGCTGCGCATCGGCATCGGCACCGGGCCCGTGGTGGCGGGCGTCATCGGCAAGAAGAAGTTCATCTACGACATGTGGGGCGACACGGTGAACGTGGCCTTCCGCATGGCCGCCGATGCCGTCGTGGGTACGGCGCACGTGGACCTCATGTCCTACCGGCGCCTGCACTCGCGCTTCCAGTTCGACTCGCCCCACGAGGTGGAGATCAAGGGCAAGGGGCGCATGCAGGTCTACCACCTGCTCGGCCGCCAGACGTAGCGCGCCGCTACGCGGCGAACACCGCCTTCCAGAGTCGCGTCACCGCCTCGCGTTCCTGCGCGAGCTCCCCCTCGGCCAGCAGCACCTGCTCCTCGTCGTTGAGCGCGGACTGGTGCGCGCGTGCGCGCAGGCCGAGGTAGGCATCGGCCGCCGCGGCCGCCACCGGCAGGGCGACGATACCCAGCTCGCCGGCGCGCTTGAGCAGCGTGTGGTTGCCGCGGTTGTCGAGGAGGCCCGGATGCCGCGCGGACTCCGCCAGCACCAGGGCCTGCACGGCGAACTCCAGGTCCACCACGCCGCCGGGGAGGTGCTTCAGGTCGCGCGCGCCCGCCTTCACGTCCGCGCGCATCTTCTCGCGCATCGCCACGATCTCGGCCAGCAGCTTCCGCCGGTCGCGCGCGGTGGCGAGCACGTCGCGGCGCAGCGCTTCGAAGCGGACGCCCAGGGCCGCGTCCCCCGCGCAGTAGCGCGCGCGCGTGAGCGCCTGGTGCTCCCACGTCCAGGCGCGCTGCAGCTGGTAGTCGCGGAAGGACGGGAAGGAGCTCACCAGCAGCCCGGCGGCCCCGTCGGGGCGCAGGCGCAGGTCGGTCTCGTAGAGCACGCCCGCGGCGGTGTGGCTGGTGAGCCAGGTGTTGACGCGCTGCGCCACGCGGGCCAGGCGCTCGGCGTCGGGCTTGCGCGACTCGTCGAACAGGAAAACGATGTCCAGGTCGGAGCCGTAGCCGAGTTCCTTGCCGCCGAGCTTGCCGTAGCCGATGACCGCGAAACCGGCCGGCGGCGCCAGCCCGTCCCCCCCGAACACGGCGCGCGCGGCGAATCCCAGCACGACGTCGAGCAACAGGTCGGCGAGCGCGGAGAGCTCGTCGGACAGCGCCATCACCGGCAGCTCGCCCTCGAGGTCGGCGATGGCGAGGCGCAGGACGTGGCGCTGCTTGAAGTGGCGCAGCTGGTCCATGAGCCGCTCGGTGTCGTCGCCCAGGGCGGCGCACTCGCGGATCAGCAGGCGCCGCTCTTCCGCCCAGTCGGTGGCGGTGAAGCTCGCCGCGGTCCGCGTGAGCTCGTCGAGCAGGATCGGGTGGCGCGCGAGCAGGCGCGCGGCCCAGCGGCTGCGCGCGGCCAGCCGGGTGGCGCGGGCGAGCACCAGCGGGTACTCGTCGAGGAGGGCGAGGTAGGACTCGCGCCGGTCGATGGCCTCGAGGAGATCGAGGAGCCGCGTGGCCGTGTCCGCGCCCGTGTCCTCGCGCACGGCCGCCTCCATCATCGCCGGCAGGAGGCGATCGACGCGGGTGCGGCTGCCGCCGCTCAGGCCGTGATAGCGGCGCGAGCGCACGAAGGTCGCCAGCCGCGCGGCGACGGGCGCCGGGTCGGCGAGCCCCGTGGCGCGCAGGTCCTCCGCCAGGCCCTCCTCGTCGGGAGTCGCCTGCGGGTCGGTGAGCCGGGCGAGCAGCGCGCTGGCCCCGCCCTGCGTGCGGCGCTCGAAGAGGGAATTGAAGGCTTCGCGCACGCCGGCGCGATGGCGGTCCAGGTCCGCCAGCAGCGCGTCCCAGCCGGCGTAGCCCATCGCCTCGGCGATGGCCGCCCGGTGCTCCGGTGCCACGGGCAGGGCCTGCGTCTGCTGGTCCTCGTAATACTGCAGGCGGTGCTCCAGGCGGCGCAGGAACTCGTAGGCGAGTCCCAGCGCGGCCACGCGCTCCGGCGGCAGGAGGCCGCGCTCGCCCACCGCGGCGAGCGCCGCCCGCGTCGAGGCGAGCTGCAGGCCCCGGTCGCGTCCGCCGCGCACCAGCTGGAAGAGCTGCACCGCGAACTCGCACTCGCGGATGCCGCCTTCGCCGACCTTGATGTCGTCGGTTCGCCCGCGCCGGCTTGCCTCCGCGTGGATGCGCCCGTGCAGGTCGCGCAGCGACTCGAGCAGCCCGTAGTCGAGGTAGCGGCGGTAGACGAAGGGCTCGACGATCGCCGCGACGTCCGCGCCGGGCCCGTTCAGGACGCGTCCCTTGAGCCAGGCGTAG
This sequence comes from uncultured Lysobacter sp., assembly GCA_964579785.1. Lineage (GTDB taxonomy): Bacteria > Pseudomonadota > Gammaproteobacteria > Burkholderiales > Usitatibacteraceae > FEB-7. The sequence continues at coordinate 4,749 of CAZOIB010000008.1, forward strand.
CGCTCCCACGGACGGGCCTGGCCGATGAAGTAGTTCTCGAGCGCGGCGAACGAACTCACCAGCGGCCCGGACTCGCCGAAGGGGCGCAGGCGCATGTCGACGCGGAAGACGTAGCCCTCGGCCGTCACGTCGGCCAGCAGCCCGATGGCACGCTTGCCGACGCGCGCGAAGAACTCGTGGTGCGAGAGCGGCCGCGTGCCGCCGGTATCGCCGTCGGCCGCGTGCAGGAACACCAGGTCGACATCGGAGGAGACGTTCAACTCGCCGCCGCCCAGCTTGCCCATGCCCACCACCAGGAGCCGCTCGCCGCGCGCGGGATCGCCGTGCAGGGCGGCCAGCTCGGCGTGCGCCGCGTCGACCGCCGCGCCGATCGCGACATCGGCCAGGCTGGTGACGGTCGCCACGACTTCGTCGAGGCTCGCCAGGCCCGCCAGGTCGCGGTGCACCAGTGTCAGCATGACGCGCGCGCGCAGCTCGCGCAGCGCCTGCGCGAGAGCCGCCGGGTCGCCGGCGGGAACGGCGTCCACGGCCGCCTGCAGGTCGGCGCGCGCAAGCGGGGCGGCACCGCGGGCCGCGAGGCCGGCGGCCAGCGCCGGGCGTGCGGAGACGAGCCGGCGCGCGAACGGCGACAGGCGCAAGGTCCGCTCGAAAGCGGCGGGAAACGATTCGGGGGAAGTGCGGTCGGTCATCGGAGGGGGTCACGGCCCCAGCCGCTACAATACCGCGAAACGCCACCCGCCTTCGCGACCTCCACGCAGGTCGACTCCCGCTTCCGAGGACAGCATCAAGGCAATCTCCCGTTCCGTCGCGCGCGTCGCGGCAACCCTGGCCGGCGCGGTCGTCGTCGCCTTCCTGGCGGTGGTGGTCGTGCTGCGCTACCTCGTCTTCCCGCAGGTGGACGGGTACCGCCACGACATCGCGGCCTCGGTGTCGCGCGCGTCGGGAATGACGGTGCAGATCGCCCACGTCGATGCCGGCTGGTACGGACTGCGGCCGCAGCTCACCATGACGGACGTGCTGGTGGCCGACCGGCGCGGCAAGGCCTACTTCGCGCTGGAGCGCGCGGACATCACCCTGTCGTGGTGGACGCTGCTCGCCGGCGACCTGCGCTTCCACGACGTCGACCTGTACCGCCCGCAGTTGCGGCTGCGCCGCGGCGCCGACGGCCTCATCTACCTGGCCGACAAGCCGCTCAACGCGCCGGCCTCCGACGATGACGGCAAGCTCGCCGCCTGGCTCCTGGCGCAGCCCCAGCTCGCCATCCACGACGCAACGCTCGCCTGGCAGGACGAGATCACCGGCGCGCCCGAGGTGGAGTTGCGGCAGGTGGAGATCGCGATGCGCAAGGCGGGACGCCGCCATCTCGCCGCCCTGAAGGCCACGCCGCCGGCGGACATCGCCGAAAAGGTGGACGTTCGCGCCGACCTGCAATTCACGCCGGCCAGCGCCGGCTGGAAGGTGGCCGGGACCGTCTACGGCGAAACCGGCCGCGCCGATCTCGCGCGGCTGCGTTCCTATCTGCCGGTGCCGGAGACGCTGCGCACGGCGGTCGGGAGCCTGCGTGCCTGGGCCGATTTCGAGCCGGGGCGCGTGCGCGAGATCACGGCCGACATGAGCCTCACCGGCGTGCGTGCCCAGCTTTCCGCGGACGCGCTGCCCCTGGACCTCGAGACCCTTTCCGGACGCGCGTTCTATCGCCTTCTTGAAGACGGCTACGCCGTGGGAACGAAAGGGCTGAGCTTCCGCACGCGCGAGGGCCTCGCCGTGGCGGCCGCGGACTTCTCCGTGTCGATTTCGCGCAAGGCAGGCGAGCCGCGGCGCGGCGAGGTGCGCGCCAACGGCATCGACCTGAAGATCGGCGCCGCGCTGCTCGACTACCTGCCCGTGCCGCGCGAGGCCAAGGCACAGGCCAACCGGTTCGCGCCGCGCGGGCGACTCCTCGACTCGTCGCTGGTCTGGAGCGGCGAGACGCTGCGCGAGGCCACGGCCTGGAAGGTGAAGGGACGCTTCGAGGACCTCGCGATCAACGCCGTCGACGGCTACCCGGGCGTCACCGGCCTCGCCGGCGCGGTCGAGGGCACCGAGCAGGGCGGCAAGCTGCGCCTCGATGCCACCAACGCGACGTTCGAGGCGGCCACACTTTTCCGCGCGCCATTCGTCCTCGACACGCTGCGCGCGCGCGCCAGCTGGAAACGCGACGGCGAGGCGATCGCGGTGCAGGTCGACGATGCGCGGCTGGCCAACGCGGACGCGGCTCTTGCGGTGTCGGGCAGCTACCGCACGCTGCCCGGTTCCGCGCACCACTCGCCCGGCTGGGTCGATCTCAAGGGCACGATCGAGCGCGCGCGCGCGCCGGCGGTGGCGAACTACCTGCCCCACGCGATCGCGGAAACGCGCGCCTGGCTGGACCGCGCGATCCTCGCCGGCGACGTGAGCCGCGGGCGCTTCGAGTTGCAGGGCGACCTGTGGCACTTTCCCTATGTCGATTCCGGCCAGGGCCGCTTCTTCGTCGACGCGGCCATCGACGACGGGCGCCTGCTTTACCACCCCGCCTGGCCCGGCGTGGATCGCGTGCGCGGCCGGATCCGCTTCGACAACGCGCGCCTGGAGATCATCGCGGACGGGGCCGGCATCTATGCGAGCCGCGCGAGGAGCGTCCGGGCGCTCATTCCCAACCTCGCGGCCGGACCGCCGCGGCTCGAGGTCAACGCCGACGTCGACACCACCGGCATCGACGGCGCCCGCTTCCTGCGCGAGTCGCCGCTCGCGACCGGTCCGGGGGCATTCACCCGCCACGTCGCGCTGGAGGGGCCGGCGCGGCTCAAGCTGAAGCTCGCCTTTCCCCTGGGCGGGACGGATCCGGTGCGGGTGGCCGGCGACATCGCGCTGGGTGGCGCAACGGCCGGCGTCGGCCGCAGCCTTGCTCTCGACAACCTGCGCGGCACCATCACCTTCACGGAGAAGTCCGTGCGCGCGCCGGAAGTCGTCGGCGTCATGTTCGGCCAGCCGGCGACCCTGCGCCTCGCGACGCAGCCCGATGGCGCGGTGCTCACGCAGATCGACGGGCGCCTGGGGGCGGCGGCGCTGGGCGCCTTCATTCCCGAGGCCTTCGCGCGGCGCACGGCCGGGGCGGCAGAGTGGAGCGCGCGCCTGGTGAGCGCGGAGGAGGGAACGGAGCTGCGCGTCGAATCCACCCTCAAGGGTCTCGCCATCGGGCTGCCGGAGCCGTTCGCGAAGCGCGCCGACGAGACCCGGGCGCTGGCGGTGACGGTACGGCGCCTGGGACGCGCGGACGAGGAGACGGTGGCGAAGCTCGAGGGCGGCGTGCACGCGCGCATCGGCCGTCGCGACACGGAAGCGGGCGAGAGCTGGCACGCGGCGCTCAAGTTCGGCGCGCCGGTGGCCCAGGAACCGGTGCGCGACGGACTCTGGCTCTACGGCGACATCGCCCGCTTCGATCTCGATGCCTGGCACGAGGCGCTGGCGCCGCCGGCCGGAGTCGCGACGCCGACGATCCCGGCGGCGCTCGAGCTGCGCGGCCTCGACGTGCGCTTCGGGCGGCTGCGCTATACAGGCCGCGATTTCCTGCAGATGGGCGCGCGCCTGCAGCGCGAGGGAACCTCGTGGCGCGGCACGCTCGCCAGCCCGGCGATCGCCGGTGACGTGACTTTCGATCCCGCCGGCCGCGGCCGCATCGTCGCCCGTCTCGAGCGCTTCCTCCTGGCCGCCGGCACGAGCGGCGCGGCGGGTCCGGAGCCGGCACCCGCGCCCTCGGAGGACGACCTGCCGGCGCTCGACATCACGGCCAGGCACTTCGAGTTCCGCGGTCGCTGGCTGGGGCGCCTCGAGCTCGTGGCGCGGCAGGAAGGGGAGCAATGGCGCATCGACAAGCTCGACATCGCCAACGACCACGCGCGCCTCACCTCCACCGGCGCCTGGCGGCGCACCGCCACCGGGCCGCTCACGCAGCTGGACCTCAAGTTCGCGACCGGCGACCTGCATGCGCTCCTCGGGCAGTTCGGCTACGGCGAATACGTGACGCGCGGCGAGGCGAAGCTGGAAGGCAGCCTCGTGTGGCCGGGCTTCCCTTACGAATTCACGCCGGCGATCCTGTCGGGAAGCTTCCGGCTGGAGGCCTCCAAGGGACAGTTCGCCAGGATCGAGCCGGGCGCCGGCAAGCTCCTCGGGCTCCTCTCGCTGCAGTCGATCCCGCGCCGCTTCACCTTCGACTTCGGCGACATCTTCAGCGAGGGCTTCGCCTTCGACCGCATCCGGGGCGAGGTCCGGCTCGCGCGCGGCATCCTCCTCACCAGGGACTTCGAGATCGCCGGGCCTTCGGCCACGGTCACCATGGGCGGCGAAGTCTCGCTGCCGATGGAAACGCAGAACCTCACGCTGCGGGTGGTGCCCGAGGTGGGGGAGGGCGTGGCGCTGGCCGCGACGGTGCTGGGCACGCCGGTGATGGGGCTCACCACGCTCCTCGTGTCGAAGCTGCTGCAGAACCCGCTGGGCAAGGCGGTGTCCTACGAGTACTTCGTCACGGGCTCGTGGGATAATCCCGCGATCACGCGCCTGGGCGCCGGATCGGCCGGCACGCAAGCGCCGAATCCCGCGGCGCCCGCCCCGAAGCCATGATCATCACGAAGAATTCCACCACGCCGGAAGCGCTGCGCGAGACGGTCGTCACGACGCAGAGCATGTTCCGCGTGGCGGCCGTGCAGATGGCCTCCGGGCCGCACGTGCAGGCCAACCTCGAGGAGGCCGCGCGGCTGATCGAGCTGGCCGCCGCCACGGGCGCGCGCATCATCGCGCTGCCGGAGTACTTCTGCATCATGGGCATGAAGGACACCGACAAGGTCGCCATCCGCGAGAAGGACGGCGCGGGACCGATCCAGTCGTTCCTCGCCCAGGAGGCGAAGCGCCACCGCGTGTGGATCGTCGGCGGCTCCGTGCCGCTCGAGGCCAACTCCCCGGAGAAGGTGCGCAACTCCTGCCTCGTCTACGACGGCGAGGGCAAGCGCGTGGCGCGCTACGACAAGATCCACCTCTTCGGCTTCGACATGGGGCAGGAGAAGTATTCCGAGGAGCGCACCATCGAGCCGGGCGCGGCCGTGGTCACGGTGGAGTCGCCGTGGGGCAAGCTCGGCATCTCGGTCTGCTACGACCTGCGCTTTCCCGAGCTCTACCGCGCCATGGGCGAGGTCGACCTGATCTTCGTCCCCTCCGCCTTCACCGAGACCACCGGCAAGGCGCACTGGGATACCCTGGTACGCGCGCGCGCCATCGAGAACCAGTGCTATGTCGTCGCTCCCGCGCAGGGCGGCTACCACGTCAACGGCCGCGAGACGCACGGCCACACGATGATCGTCGACCCGTGGGGCGTCGTCCTCGACCGCCTGCCGCGCGGCTCCGGGGTCGTCGTCGCCGGCGTCAATCCCACCTACCAGGCCAAGATCCGCCGCAGCCTTCCCGCCTTGAGGCACAAGACCCTATGAACGACCTTTCCTCCATCCACCGTGCCCACGCCTCTCTGCTGGAACCATTCGGCATCGACGAAGCGGCGCTCGAGCGCGTCTTCGCCCTCATTCGCGCCAATCGCGCCGACGATGCCGACCTCTACTTCCAGCTCGCCCGCTCGGAGAGCTGGATGCTGGAGGAGGGCCAGGTGAAGAGCGGCAGCTTCGCCATCGACCAGGGCGTGGGCGTGCGCGTCGTGTCCGGGGAAAAGTCGGCATTCGCCTACGCCGACGACATTTCGCCGCAATCGCTGGAGGCCGCTGCCCGGGTCACGCGCGCCATCGCGGCGCAGGGCGGCGATGCGGCCGCCGCCGTGCCGGTCGTGCGCCACGCCCAGCCACTCTACGCGCCGGTGGATCCGGTGTCCGCGCTCGACGACGCCGAGAAGGTGCGCCTCCTCGACCGGCTGGAGAAGCGCGTGCGCGCCGCCGACCCGCGCGTGAAGCAGGTGATCGGGCGCCTTTCCGGCGAGTACGAGGTGGTGTTCATCGCGCGTGCCGACGGGGTGCGCGCCGCCGACGTGCGCCCGCTCGTGAACCTGTCCGTCACCGTGATCGTGGAGCAGGACGGGCGGCGCGAGCAGGGCTACTGCGGCGGCGGCGGACGCTTCGGCTACGCGTACTACACCGACGAGCGCCTGGACCACGTGGCGACGGCTGCCGTGAAACAGGCGCTGGTGAACCTCGAGGCGCGGCCCGCCCCGGCCGGGCAGATGACGGTCGTGCTGGGTCCGGGCTGGCCGGGCATCCTCCTGCACGAGGCGATCGGCCACGGGCTCGAAGGCGACTTCAACCGCAAGGGGACCTCCGCGTTCTCCAACCGCATCGGCGAGCGCGTGGGCTCGAAGGGCGTCACGGTGGTCGACGACGGCACCCTCGCGGACCGCCGCGGCTCCCTCTCCATCGACGACGAGGGCGAGCCCACGGCGCGCAACGTCCTCATCGAGGACGGGATCCTGCGCGGCTACCTGCAGGACAGGCTCAACGCCCGGCTGATGGGCGTGCCCGCCACCGGCAACGGGCGGCGCGAGAGCTACGCGCACATGCCCATGCCGCGCATGACCAACACCTGCATGCTGGGCGGCGACCGGGACCCCGCCGAGATCCTCGCCTCCGTGGAGCGCGGCCTCTATGCCGTCAACTTCGGCGGCGGCGAGGTCGACATCACCAGCGGCAAGTTCGTCTTCTCGGCGGCCGAGGCCTGGTGGATCGAGAACGGCAAGCTGCAATATCCGGTCAAGGGCGCCACGCTGATCGGCAATGGCCCGGACGCGCTCACGCGCATCGCGATGATCGGCAACGACATGGCCCTCGATCCCGGCATCGGCACCTGCGGCAAGGAAGGCCAGAGCGTCCCGGTGGGCGTCGGGCAGCCCACCATCCGCATCGAAGGGCTCACGGTCGGCGGCACCGGGGCCTGACCGCCCCGCGCGGCGCCTCTCCCGCTAACCGGGTTTCATCGCGTCACGCGGCCGCGCCGCAATGGGCGGTGGCGTCGCCGGCAGGGGCTGCGCGGCGCGGCGCTTCGGACGGTCGGCGAGGAGGCCCGCGGCTCCGACGACGAAGGGAAGCAACAGCAGGAAAGCGAAGTCGGCGGGCAACGTGGCCAGCCAGTCGAGAAAGTCGCTGACGAAGTTCATCGGGGCACCTCCATTCGGGCCCGCGCCGCCCGGTTCACAGGATCTGGAAGAACAGCACGGCTACCAGCGTGGGTGGCAGCGCGGCCGTGAAGAGGCCCCAGGGGTGGATGGCCTCGTCGTGGAAGCTGCGGCGCAGGATCGAGAACCCGGCCGGATTGGGCGCATTGGCGATGACGGTGAGGCCTCCCCCGGTGACGGCGCCGGCCACCAGCGAGTACTTGAATTCGTCGCTCAGCCCTTCCACCAGCGAACCGAGGTAGGTGAGCGCGGCGTTGTCGGTCACGGCGGTGAGGGCGGTGGCGCCGTAGAACACGGCCGTGGCATCCATCCCGCGCAGCAGGGGCTCGAGCCACCAGCGCTGCTGGCCGCCGAGCACCACGAGACCCGCCAGGAAGAACGCCACCAGCAGGCCCTCGCGCAGGATGATGCGGTCCTGGAATTTCGGATACGCCGTGGCGAAGCCCAGGAAC
>CAZOIB010000009.1:0-1712 GCA_964579785.1 uncultured Lysobacter sp.
CCGGAGCCCAACGGCTATCTGCACATCGGGCATGCCAAGAGCATCTGCCTGAACTTCGGGCTCGCCCAGCAGTACGGCGGCACCTGCAACCTGCGCTTCGACGACACCAACCCGGTGAAGGAGGAGCAGGAGTACATCGACTCGATCATCGCCGATATCCGCTGGCTCGGCTTCGAGGGGCCGGTGCTCTACGCGTCGGATTACTTCGGCCAGATGTACGCGTGGGCCGTGCAGCTCATCCGCGCCGGCAAGGCCTACGTCTGCGACCTGTCGGCGGAGGAGGTGCGCGCCTACCGCGGCACGCTGACCACGCCGGGCCGCAACAGCCCGTTCCGCGACCGCCCGGTTGAGGAAAACCTGGACCTGTTCGACCGCATGCGCCGCGGGGAATTCCCGGACGGCACGCGGACGCTGCGCGCCCGGATCGACATGGCCTCGCCGAACATGAACCTGCGCGACCCGGCCATGTACCGCATCCTCCACGCCCACCACCCGCGGACCGGCGACGCCTGGTGCATCTACCCGATGTACGACTGGGCCCACGGGCTGGAGGATTCGATCGAGCGGATCACCCATAGCATCTGCACGCTGGAGTTCGAGAACCACCGGCCGCTGTACGACTGGTTTATCGACGAGTTGGGGATTTATCATCCGCAGCAGATCGAGTTCGCCCGGTTGATCCTGAACTACACGGTGATGAGCAAGCGCAAGCTGCTCGAGCTGGTCAAGGGCCGGCTGGTGAGCGGCTGGGACGACCCGCGAATGCCGACGCTGAGCGGCCTGCGCCGGCGGGGCGTGACGCCGGAGTCGATCCGGGCGTTCTGCACCGACGTCGGGGTCGCCAAGTTCAACAGCACCATCGACGTGACCAAGCTGGAAAACGCCATCCGGGAGGATCTCAACAGGCGGGCCCCGCGGGTCATGGCGGTGCTCGATCCGCTCAAGGTCGTGATCACCAATTACCCGGAGGGGCAGGTCGAGGAACTGGACGCGGTCAACAACCCCGAGGACGCCTCCGCGGGCACGCGCAAGGTTCCGTTCGGGCGCGAGCTCTACATCGAGCGCGACGACTTCATGGAGAATCCCCCCAAGAAGTTCTTCCGGCTCGCGCCGGGGGCGGAGGTGCGCCTGCGCTACGCGTACTTCATCACCTGCCAGGAGGCGGTGAAGGACGCGCAGGGCAACATCACCGAGCTGCGCTGCACGTACGATCCGGCCACGCGCGGTGGGGATTCCCCGGACGGCCGCAAGGTCAAGGGTACGCTGCACTGGGTGAGCGCCAAGGACGCGGTGGACGCCGAGGTTCGCCTCTACGACCGGCTGTTCCTGGTCGAAGCGCCCGACAAGACCGAAGAGGGCCAGGACTGGAAGGACCACATCAACCCCGATTCATTGAAGGTGATTTCCGCCGCCAAGCTGGAACCGAACTGGCGATCGGCGGCCGAGCGCGCGAGCTGGACCGACGAAACGCCGCGGGTGCAGTTCGAGCGACAGGGGTATTTCGCAATCGACGCGGAAACGAAGAAGGCCGGCAAGCCGATCTTCAACCGCACGGTGACGCTGAAGGACACCTGGGCGAAAATCGCCAACAGATAGTGAACACCATGATCCGGGCTGCGGATGACGATCTGCCGTGCGGTCAGGAGCGCAGGGCGATGGCTTCACGGGATGGCGCCGGCTCTAACGAGCGGACCTATCAGCTGTTTGGAGTC
>CAZOIB010000010.1:0-9360 GCA_964579785.1 uncultured Lysobacter sp.
CGATCTCCTGCGAGATGTCGACGGCGCTGTCGTCCTGGACGAAGCGCAGCTCCTCGATCTTCTGTTCGAGCTCGGCGATGGGCTGCTCGAAGTCCAGGAAGGTGGTTTTCAAGTGTCGGCAGGCGAAGACGCGATCGGGGAATGATAACAGCGCGGCAGGCCCGCCCCCGTCCCGGGCCGCGCCGGCGTTCAGCGCAGCGCGTCCACCGCGCGGCAAAGCGCCTCGATCCCTTCCACCACGCGCGGCGAGGGCCGTCCCAGCGCCGGGGAGGCGACGAAGGCGAGCTTGCCGCGCCGCACCGCTTCCAGCGCGCCGCGCGCCGCCCAGGACTTGCGGAAGGCCGCCTCGCCTCCCTCGGGGCCCGAGCCGACGATCGCCGCGGGATTGCGCGCGTAGAGCTCCTCCCACGAGACCAGCGGCGCCACTTCCGCGAGATCCGCGAACACGTTCGCCGCCCCGCAGGCCTCGAGCGCCTCGCCCATGAAGTGCCTGCCCGCGACGGTCATGAGGGGCCGGTGCGAAATCTCGAGGAAGACCCGCGGGCGGGCCTTGCCCGCGTACTGCGCGCGCAGCCGCGCCAGCCGCGATTCGTAGGCGCGCACCGCCGGCGCCGCGTCCCCGCCGGCGAGCGTGGCGGTGAGTTCCAGGAGCCGCGGGATCTCGGCGAGCGTGCGCGACTGCACGACGAAGACCTGCGCGCCGAGCGCCTCGAGTGTCGCGATGTCCGCGGGGCGGAAGCTGTCCTTCCAGGCGATGACCAGGTCGGGAGAGAGCCTCGCCAGCGCTTCCAGGTCGATGGAGAACGCCGTGGATACCACCGGCAGGCTCGCGGCAGCCGGTGGGTGGTCGCTCCACGCGCTCACGCCCACGACGCGATTCCCGGCGCCGACGGCGAAGGCGGCCTCGGTGATCGAGGGGGCCAGGGTGACCACGCGGCGCGCGGGTTCCCGGAGGACCACCTTCCTGCCGAGGTCGTCGACCAGGGCAATCTCCGCGCGTGCCGCGAGCGCCAGCACGACGAGCCCTAACGCGGCCACCGCACGGCCGAAGGGGGCCAGGCGATGTCGTGGCGCGCAGCCGCCGCGGCGAACCGGGTTCACACCTGGCGGTGGCGGGCAGCCGCGTCGCGGCGCGCGAGATAGGCCTCGCGCGCGATCGCCATGTCCTCGAGGAACCACGGCAACTCCGCCAGCGTCAGCGCCTGTGCCGCGTCGACCAGGGCCTTGCGCGGCTCCGGATGCATGTCGGCGAGGACCAGGTTGGCGCCGGCGATGGCGCCCTGGGCGGCGACGTGGAAGATGTCGGGAATGCCCTCGGGCGAGGCGCCGCGCGTGCCGACCGAATGCGAGGGGTCGACGCAGACCGGCATGCGCGTGAGGCGCTTGACCGTGCCCACGTGGCCGAAGTCGACGAGGTTCCTGTGCGGGTCGCCGAAGTTGGTCTTCATCCCGCGCAGGCAGAACACGATGTCGCGGTTGCCCCCGCTCGCCACGTACTCGGCCGCCAGCAGCGACTCGTGCAGGGTGATGCCGAAGCCGCGCTTCAGGAGGATGGGGAAGTCGCGCTGGCTGCCGACCGTCTTCAGCAGCTCGAAGTTCTGCGTGTTGCGCGTGCCGATCTGCAGCATCACGCCCGTGGGCGCGCCGGTCTCGCGCAGCGCCGCGCGGATCTCGTCGAGATGCTCGTCGTGCGTCACCTCCATCGCGATCACGCGGATGCCGTGCCTGCCGGCCAGCTCGAAGACGTACGGCAGGCACTGCCTGCCGTAGCCCTGGAAGGAGTAGGGACTGGTGCGCGGCTTGTAGGCGCCCATGCGCGCGCACGCCTGGCCCGCGGCCGCGAGCGCGGCGAAGGTCTGCTCGACGTACTCGCGCGTGTCCACGGCGTTGAGGCCGGCGACGACGTGGAACGAGTCCTGGTCGAACGCCACTCCCTGGTACTCGAAGCGGATGGATTCCTCGTTGCCGGGACGGCGGCCGAGGATGCGAAATTCGTCAGGTGTGGTCATTGGGGAGTGATGCGGGCGAAAGTCTTTGGAAACGCCGATGAACGCCGATGCCCCGCCGATGGCCGCAGATGAAGGCTTGATGGCAAGGATGTGAGCGAATGTCGGTACGTATGGAGTCGCATTCCGTTACGACAATGCAATTCCGAATGATCGGCGGCCATCGGCGGGGCATCGGCGTTCATCGGCGTCCCCCGATTTACTCCGCGCGAGCAAGCCGCCGCGCGTGGACCGCTCCAGCAAGCGTGTCGAGCAGGCGAACCGTGTCCTCCCACCCGATGCACGCGTCGGTGATGGAGACGCCGTGCGCGAGCGGCTGGCCGGGGACGAGATCCTGCCTGCCGGCCTTGAGGTTGCTCTCCACCATCACGCCCATGATGCGGTCCTCCCCGGCGGCGAGCTGCGCGGCCACGTCGGCGCCGACGTCCATCTGGCGCTGGTACTGCCTGGCGCAATTGGCGTGCGAGAAGTCGACCATCAGGTGCGGCGCCAGCCCGGCCGCGGCGAGGTCGCGCGAGGCGGACTCGATGCTCGCCGCATCGTAGTTGGGATTCCGGCCGCCGCGCAGGATGACGTGGCAGTCCTCGTTGCCGACGGTCTCGAAGATGGCCGCCTGCCCGGTCTTGGTCATGCCCATGAAGGCATGCGGCGCCGCGGCCGCGCGCAGCGCATCCACCGCCACCCGCACCGAGCCATCGGTGCCGTTCTTGAAGCCCACCGGGCAGGAGAGCCCCGAGGCGAGCTGGCGGTGCGACTGCGATTCGGTGGTGCGCGCGCCGATGGCGCCCCAGGCGATGAGGTCGGAGGTGTACTGCGGCGAGAGCAGGTCGAGGAACTCCGTGCCGCAGGCGAGTCCCAGGCGGTTCACGTCCAGCAGGAGCTTGCGCGCCAGGCGCAGTCCCTCGTTCATCGCGAAGCTGCCGTCCAGGTGCGGGTCGTTGATGAAGCCCTTCCAGCCGACGGTGGTGCGCGGTTTCTCGAAGTACACGCGCATCACGACGAGCAGTTCCTTCTCGTGGCGGCGCGCCTCGGCCGCCAGTCCCCTCGCATACTCGATCGCCGCCTCGTCGTCGTGGATCGAGCAGGGGCCGACGATCGCCACCAGCCGGTCATCCGCCCCGTGCAGCACGCGATGGATCGCCTGGCGCGCGGCGCCGACCGTCGCCAGCGCGGCCGCATCCACGGGCAACTGTTCGACGAGCAACTGCGGCGCGATCAGCGCGCGAACCGCACTTATTCGAAGGTCGTCCGTCTTTCCTGCCACGCTCATTCCTGCGGTTCCTCCGGAATCACCCGCCGCTGCCGCACCGCCCCCGCCAGCGTGTCGAGGACCTTCACCGTATCCCCCCAGCCGAGGCAGGCATCGGTGATGGAAACGCCGTACGCGAGCGGCTTGCCGGGCACGTGGTCCTGGCGGCCCGGATTGAGGTGGCTTTCCACCATCACGCCGACGATGCGCGTCTCGCCGCGCGCGAGCTGCGCGGCGACATCGACCGACACGTCCACCTGCTTCTGGTACTGCTTGGACGAATTGGCGTGCGAGAAATCGATCATCACGTGCTGCGCGAGGCCCGCGGAGGCGAGGTCCCTGCAGGCCGCGTCCACGCTCGCCGCGTCGTAGTTGGGGTTGCGCCCGCCGCGCAGGATCACGTGGCAATCCTCGTTGCCCGCCGTCTTGAACACCGCCACGTGGCCGCTCTTGGTCACCGAGATGAAATGGTGGCGCGCGTTGGCCGCCTTGATCGCGTCCACGGCGATGCGGATGTTGCCGTCGGTGCCGTTCTTGAATCCCACCGGGCACGACAGGCCGGAGGCGAGCTGCCGGTGCGACTGCGATTCGGTGGTGCGCGCCCCGATCGCCCCCCAGGCGATGAGGTCGGCGATGTACTGCGGCGAGATGAGGTCGAGGAACTCGGTGCCGCAGGGCACTCCCATGCCCGTGATGTCCAGGAGCAGGCGCCGCGCGAGCTGCAGGCCCTCGTTCATGTCGAAGGTGTCGTTCAGGTGCGGGTCGTTGATGAGCCCCTTCCAGCCGACGGTGGTGCGTGGCTTCTCGAAGTAGACGCGCATCACGATGAGGAGGTCGGCGGCGAGGCGCTCGCGTTCGGCCTTCAGGCGCTGCGCGTATTCGCGCGCGGCGTCGAGGTCATGGATCGAGCAGGGACCGACGACCACCAGCAGCCGGTCGTCGGCGCCGCGCAGGATGTCGTGGATGCCCTGGCGGGCCTCGAAGGTGACGCGCTCGGTGTCGTCCGTGGCGGGGAGCACGCGCATCACCTGCATGGGCGCGAGGAGCTCGTCGCCCTGCTCGATGCGTACGTCGTCGGTGCGGTAGTGGGTCATGGTCGTCCGGTCGTCGAAAACAAAAAACCGCCAGTTTGCGGCTGGCGGTTTCTTGGGAATCTTGGCGCTTGGTCTGCCCGCGCTAGCTTCTCCCGACCGCCGTGGGCGTGGGAAACCAGAAGCTGAAGAAATAGGCGGCGTAGCGGTTCATGGCCGTGAATCGTAGCAGACCCCCATGTTGCAGTGCAAGATTGGTAGCATCGCGATTGCGCAATCGACCGGGACCCCACCATGCGCTTCACGGCACTTGCCTTCGCCCTCCTTGCCCCTGCCGCGCTTGCCACCTCCGTCGGAGATGACGGCAAGGCCCGCGCCTTCACGCACGAGCTGAAGCCCGGCGGCGTTGCCGAGGAATGCCTGCGCCTCGCGGCGGGCCGGAGCCGCAGCTTCGAATGGACCGCCGACGGGCCGCTGGAGTTCAACATCCACTTCCACCACGGCGACGACGTCACCTACCCGGTGAAGCTGAACGGCCAGGCCAAAGGCCAGGGCAGGTTCACTGCCTCGGCCGGCGAGGACTACTGCTGGATGTGGACCGCCAGGCGCCCGACCCGGCTCACCGGCACCCTCGGCCCCGAGGAATGACTCCGGTACCAGGTACATGTACCTGGTACATGTACCTGGTACCGAACTGCGTCAGGCGGGGCTGAACTTGAGGGCGAGGCCGTTGTTGCAGTAGCGCTTGCCGGTGGGCTTGGGGCCGTCGTCGAAGACGTGGCCCTGGTGACCGCCGCAGCGGATGCAGTGGTATTCGGTGCGCGGGTAGATCAGCTTGAAATCGGTCCTGGTGCCGAGCCGGCCCGGGATGTAGGTAAAGAAGCTGGGCCAGCCGGTGCCGCTGTCGAACTTCATCTCGGAAGTGAAGAGCGGCAGGTCGCACCCCGCGCACACGAAGGTGCCCTTGCGTTTCTCCCCGTCGAGCGGGCTGGATCCCGCCCGTTCCGTGCCTTCCTCGCGCAGCACGGCGTACTGCTGCGGCGTCAGCCGCTTCTTCCATTCCTCGGGCGCAAGGACGAGCTTGTCGATCTTGACGGGGTCCGCGGGCGCGGCGGAGGCGACGCGGTGCAGGGCAAAAAGTCCGGCAAGGGCGGTGACGAATTGGCGACGTTCCATGCGATCTCCGGGAGTGGGTGAACGCGGCAGCCCGGAAACCTACCCCGGGGCCTTGATGCCTGCCGTCTTGAAAGCATGGACAAGCGCGGCGGGCGCGAGTTGCACCAGTTCCGCCGCGGATCGTGACTGTTCCCGCCCGCAGGCGTCGCAGCGGAAGAGCGGCATCGTCAGGTCCACGGAGAATCCGGGCGTGTCCTGCCAGGCGAGGTGCATCGAATAAGTCCGCGACCCGGTTGCCGCCGGGGGCAGGATCGCCCCGCAGCCGCCGCAGGCGAACTTCCTGAACAGCAGGCCCTTCTCCGTACCGGCGGGCACCTCGGCCAGTTCCCCGTCGAGCAGGGCATTGAGGAGCCAGATCGGAAACTTCTGCCCCACGAAATAGCGGTGCGGCGCGGGGCACGCAAAAACGGGCAGGCCGCGCAGCGTCAGGCGCAGCGGCGCCTCGTCGCCGGAGACATCCGGCAGGACCTGCGCGGACAAGGGGCCTGCGCAAAGAGGGCACGGCTTGCCTTGGGCGATGTCCATGGCGGTTTCCTCTCGCACCGGGGTGGCCGGAGTGTACGCCGTTCGCACGGCGGCGGTAGCGTGGGAAAATCCGCGCATGCCCCTCGCCCCCGCCCGTCGCGAACGCCCCGCCGCCGCCCCCGCCTTCCTCGAGGCATTGGGTCCGGTCCAGGGCGTCGTGGCCTTCATCGCGGTCTATCTGCTGCTCGACTGGCTGAGCTACATCCACGCGGTCAACGCGTTCGGCGTGACACCGTGGAACCCGCAGCCGGCGCTCGCCATCGGCCTGCTCCTGTTCGCCGGACAAAGGATGCTTCCGGCGGTGTTCGCCGCGGTGGTCGTCTCCGAGGTGCTGGTGCGCGGTGCGCCCGCCCCGGCACCGGTCACCCTGTTCGCCGCTGCCGCGCTTACCCTGGGCTATGCCGTCACCGCGCAATGGCTGGCCGGTCGCGGCGGGCCGAACCTGCCCCTCGCCACACGCGGTGATCTGGTGCGGCTCCTGGCAGGAGTCGCCGCGGGAACGCTCTTTACCGGCTTCCTTTTCGTCGGCACGCTGATTGCCGCGGGTTATGCCCCGCCGGGCCCCGCGCCGCAGGCCCTGCTGCAGTTCTGGATCGGCGATTGCGTCGGCATCGCCGTCACGCTTCCGCTGCTGCTCGTCCTGGTCGATGCGCAACGCCGCGGGCGTCTCCTGCGCGCACTGCCCCAGCGCGAGACGCTCCTGCAGCTGGCGGCAACCGTTGCCGTGCTGTGGTTCGTCCTGCGCGGGTCTCCCGCGGCACCGTTCAAGTATTTCTACCTCCTGTTCCTGCCCGTGGTCTGGGTCGTGGCGCGCCACGGGCTGGCCGGCGCGGCGTCGGTGATCGGCATCATCCAGGCCGGCATTGCGTTCGAGGTGCACGGACCGGACTACGCCAGCCTCTTCGTCTTCGAGCTGCAGGCCGAAGTCATCGCCCTCACCGTCACCGGGCTCTTCCTGGGCATCACCGTCGACGAGCGCCGGCGCCTGGGCGACGAGCTGCGCGAATCCCTGCATCTGGCGGCCGCCGGGCGCATGGCCGCTGCGCTGGCCCACGAGCTGAACCAGCCGCTGACCGCGCTCACCAGCTACGCCGCCTCCGCCCGCCGCATCGCTTCGGCGTCCGAGGGGCCGCGCGAGCCCCTGACGGGCGCACTGGACCGGCTCATCGCCGAGGCGCACCGGGCCGCCGAGGTGGTGCGCCGCATGCGCGATTTCTTCCGCACCGGCTCCGTGGACCTCCGGCCCACGCGCTGCGAGGACGTGGCGCGCGCGCTGGTCGAGACGATGCGCGCCGAGGCCGGAAAGCGCGACATCATGCTCACGCTCGACGCCGGCCCGCTACCCGTGGTGCTCGCCGATGCACTGCAATTCGAGGTCGTCCTGCGCAACCTGGTCGCCAACGCCTGCGACGCCCTCGAGGGCGTCGCGGCGCCGCGCCATGTCGCCGTCGAGATGCGCCTCGACGATGGCGGGCGCATGGTGGTGACGACGGTGCGCGACAACGGCCCCGGCATCGCGCCGGAGGCGCGCGAGCGCCTCTTCGAACCTTTCGCCACGACCCGCGCCACCGGCATGGGCATGGGACTCGCCATCAGCCGCGCCATCGTCGAGGCGCATGGGGGCAGGCTCTGGGCGGAGGCCGCCCCCGGAGGATGCTTCCGGTTCACGCTCCCGGCCGGCGAGGACGCCGATGCGTGACCTCCCGACGCCGCTGACCGTGCACATCGTGGACGACGATCCGTCGGTCCGCGACTCCCTCGCCCTGCTGCTCAGCCTGCACGGACATGCCACTGCCTCCTTCGCCAGCGCCGAGGACTTCCTCGCCGCCGCGCGCGCGGACTGGGCCGGCTGCGCCATCGTGGACATCCGCATGCGCGGCATGGACGGGCTGCGGCTGCTGCAGGAAATGAAGGCGCGCGCAATCCTGCTGCCGACGGTTATCGTGACGGCCCACGGCGATGTCGCCTCGGCGCGCGCCGCCTTCAAGGACGATGCCGTCGACTTCCTCGAGAAGCCCTTCGACGAATCCGCGCTCGTGAGCGCCGTGGAGGCCTGCCTCGACCGCGAGCGCTCGCGCCTCGCCACCGGCGACGCGGCGCGGCGCCGCGACGAATCGCTGCAGGCGCTCTCCGCGCGCGAACGCGAAGTGCTCGACCAGCTCCTGCTCGGGCTGCACAACCGCGACATCGCCGCCCGGCTCGGCATCAGCCCGCGCACCGTGGAAGTCCACAAGGCGCGCATCCTCGCCAAGCTCGGCGCCCGCAACGTCGTGGACCTGATCCGGCTCCTCAACCGCGCCTAGTTCGTACGGGCGGGCCCGTACGGGCCGGCGCCAATTTTCGCGCCCGACCCCGCTCGGTAACCTAGGCCCGAGGAGGTGACCGAACGCCGACTCTTGCCGACCATGCTCGCGACCCCCACCCTCATCCAGTCCATCGGCGCCGCGCTCTTCGCCATCGCGCTCGTGCACACGTTCTCGACCAAGTACTTCGAGCGCCTGGCGCACAGCCGCCCCGACCACGCCGGCATCTGGCACCTGCTGGGGGAAGTGGAGATCGTCTTCGGGGTGTGGGCGGGAGCCCTCATCCTCGCGATGATGCTGGTGGCGGGACGCGAATCCGCGACCCACTACCTCGACTCGCGCGACTTCACCGAGCCGCTCTTCGTCTTCGCCATCATGGTGATCGCGGGCAGCCGGCCGATCCTCGAACTGGCCAACGCCGGTGTGCGCGCCACCGCCCGCGCGCTGCCCATGCCCGGGTCGCAGGCGATGTACTTCACGGTCCTCGCCTTCGTGCCGCTCCTCGGCTCCTTCATCACCGAGCCCGCGGCGATGACGCTCGCCGCGCTCATCCTGCGCGAGCGCTTCTTCGCCGCGGGGATCTCCAACCGCCTGCGCTATGCCACGGTGGGCACGCTCTTCGTGAACATCTCGATCGGGGGCACGCTCACCTCGTTCGCCGCGCCGCCCGTCCTCATGGTGGCCGGCAAGTGGGGCTGGGACAGCGCCTTCATGATGTCCACCTTCGGCTGGCGGGCGGTCGCCGCCGTGCTGCTGAACGCGCTCTTCGTGACGCTGCTCTATCGCCGCGAGCTGGCGGCGATCGCGGTCAAGCCCGAGCCCGCGCGCCTCGCCCTGCCCACGCCGGTGCTGCTGCTGCACGCGGGCCTGCTCGCCGCGGTGGTGGTCTTCTCGCACCATCCGGCGCTCTTTCTCGGGCTCCTGCTGCTGTTCCTGGGCTTCGCCACGGCGTATCCGAAATTCCAGGACCGCATCATCCTGCGCGAGGGCCTGCTGGTGGCGTTCTTCCTGGCGGGTCTCGTGGTGCTCGGCGGCCAGCAGCGCTGGTGGCTCGAGCCCCTGCTGCGCGG
>CAZOIB010000011.1:0-3716 GCA_964579785.1 uncultured Lysobacter sp.
CGGGGTGTTCAAGGCAAGCGCCGATCAGGAGCCGTCGGCTCCGGCGCTTGCCTTGAACACCCCCCTCGCCTTACTCCGGCGGCGGCGTGAACTCCACCAGCATCCGCTGCAGGTTGTCGTCCATCATCTTGCGGTACTGCGCGCCGAAGAGATCGAGCGCGTCCTCGGTGGATTGCTTGCCGGGCGCGCCGCTCATCGCCCAGGCGAAGGCGCCGTAGCGCGAGGCGGCCCACAGGATCGCCGCGGCCACGCGCGCGCGGCCGTGCTCCTCGGCGAGGTCGTTGGCCTGCTCGACGAAGCGGTTGGCGAGTTCGAAGAATGCCTTGGCGTCCTCGGGGATCGGTTCGTTCATGGTTGCAGCACCTTGCCGGGGTTCATGGTCCCGCGCGGGTCGAGGGTCTTCTTGATGGCGCGCATGAGGTCCAGCTCGAGCGCGGCCTTGTAGTGCGGCAGCTCGTCGCGCTTGAGCGCCCCGATGCCGTGCTCGGCGCTGATCGAGCCGCCGAGCCGCTGCACGATCGCATAGACCACGCGATTGACCTGCGGCGCCCAGACGGCGAAATCGCGCTTCTCGCCGACGGCCGGGAAGGCGTTGTAGTGGAGGTTGCCGTCGCCCACGTGGCCGAAGGCCAGGATGCGCACGCCGGGAAAGGCCGCCTCGAGCGCGCGGTTGCCCTCGGCGATGAGCTGCGGCACGCGGCTCACCGGCACGGAAACGTCGTGCTTCACGGAGACTCCCTCGATCCTCTGCGCGTCCGACGTGTGTTCCCGCAACGCCCAGAGTTCGAGGCGCTGCGCCTCGTTGGCGGCGATCACCGCGTCCACCACGAGGCCTTCCTCGGCGGCCTCGCCCAGCGCGTTTTCGAGCATTTCGGAAAGCGCCGTACCGGCGGTGCTGTCGAACAGTTCCACCAGCACGTACCAGGGATGCGGCTGCGCGAACGGATCGCGCGAACCGGGGATGTGCCTGAGCACGAGGTCGAAGCAGATGCGCGAGATGAGCTCGAAGCCGGTGACGCGCTCTCCGCAGGCGCGGCGCAGCCGGCCGAGCAGCGCCACGGCGGCCTCCGGACCGGCGACGACGGCGAGCGCGGTGGCAATGGCGCGCGGGGGCTGGTAGAGCTTGAGCACCGCGGCCGTGACGATCCCCAGCGTGCCTTCGGCGCCGACGAAGAGGTGCTTCAGGTCGTAGCCGGTGTTGTCCTTGCGCAGCCCGCGCAGGCCGTCCCAGACGCGACCGTCGGGCAGCACCACTTCGAGGCCGAGCACCTGTTCGCGCATGTTGCCGTAGCGCAGCACCTGCGTGCCGCCGGCGTTGGTGGATATGTTGCCGCCCACCTCGCAGCTGCCCTCCGCGCCCAGCGACAGCGGGAAGAAGCGGTCGTTCTCCGCCGCCACGCGCTGCAGGTCCGCGAGGATCACGCCCGCTTCCACCGTGATGGTGTTGTTCTCCAGGTCGATGGCGCGCACGCGGTTCAGGCGCGAGACGTTCACGATGACTTGCGTGCCCGAGGCATCGGGAACCGAGGCGCCGCAAAGGCTCGTGTTGCCGGCCTGCGGAACGATGCCCACGCCGGCCCCGGCGAGCAGCGTCACCACCTTCGCCATTTCGTCCGTCGAGGCGGGCTTGACGACGAGTGCCGCGCGGCCGACGAACTGGCCGCGCCAGTCGGCGCAGTAGGGCTGCTGCTCGGCGGGTTCGGTGACGAGGCCGCGCTCGCCCACGACGGCAAGGAGCGCATCGGCGAGGCCCGGGGGAATGGTCGCGTGGTCGTTCATGGATGCGGGGATGGAAGTGGCGCTACGCGCGGATCTTCGCGAGCAGCCGGGTGGTGGAACGGTCGTGCCGGAAGGCGATGGAGTGGACCGTCCCGCCCCAGCCGCGCACTTCCGGTGCGCCGACGATGTCTTCCGGCGCCCAGTCGCCGCCCTTCACGAGCCGGTCGGGACGGCATTCGAGGATGCGCGCGCGCGGCGTGTCCTCGTCGAACCAGGTCACGAGGCAGACGCACTCCAGCGCGGCGACGACCGCCATGCGGTCCTCGAGCGCGTTGATCGGGCGATCCTCACCCTTGCCCAGGCGCCGCGCCGAGGCATCCGAGTTGAGCGCGATGGCGAGCGAGGCGCCCAGGGCGCGCGCCTCGGCGAGGTAGGTCACGTGGCCGCGGTGCAGGATGTCGAAGACGCCGTTGGTGAACACGAGCGGGCGTGCCAGCGCTTCCGCGCGGGCGGCGAACTCGCGCGGCGCGCAGATCTTCGCTTCGAAAACCGGTGTTGCCATCCGGGCATTCTAGTGCAAAGGGGTCGGGTTACTTTTGCGGTGTCAGACACCGAATGGCCCTGCGGTATCTGGGGCCAATGCCCCGCCGTTGGACTTTCGTCCTCTGGGAAGCGGCGGCTCCCTGCCCCAACCTGCCGGGCCTATGTCCAGGATCGCAATCATCGGCGCCGGAATTTCGGGCCTCGCCTGCGCGTGGCTGCTCGCGAAGCGCCACGAGGTGGTGCTATTCGAAGCCAACCGCTATCCGGGCGGGCACACGAACACGGTCGACGCCACCGTGGACGGGATCACCCATCCGGTCGATACCGGTTTCCTCGTCTACAACGACCGCACCTATCCCAACCTGATCAAGCTGTTTGCCACGCTGGGCGTGGAGAGCGCCGCCTCCGACATGTCGCTGTCGGTGCGCATCGGCGATGGCGAGCTGGAGTGGTCCGGAACCAGCCTGGCGACGGTGTTCGCACAGCGCTCGAACCTCGTCAACCCGCGATTCCTGCGCATGCTCTCCGATCTCCTGCGCTTCAACCGCGAGGCGACCCGGCTCACGGAAAGCGGGGCGCCGCTTTCCGGCACCCTCGGGGAATTCCTCGACGCGCGCGGCTACGGCCGCGAGGTGCGCGAGCTCTACCTCATCCCGATGGCGGCCTGCATCTGGTCCACGCCCGCCACGCAGATCAACCGCTTCCCGCTCGCCACCTTCCTGCACTTCTGCGCCAACCACGGCCTGCTCGCGGTCTCCAACCGGCCGCAATGGCGCACGGTGAAGGGCGGGGCGCGCGAATACGTGAGGAAGCTCCTGGCGGCGTTGCCCGACGTGCGCCTCGCCTGCCCGGTTCGCCAGGTGCGCCGCTTCGCCGATCGCGTCGAAGTGGCCACCGACCACGGAGCCGAGCGCTTCGACCAGGTGGTTCTCGCCACGCACACCGACCAGTCGCTGGCGATGCTCGAACGCCCCTCGCTGGAGGAGCGCTCCGTGCTGAAGGCGATCCCCTATCAGGCCAACACCGCCATCCTGCACACCGACGAGCGCCTGCTGCCGCGGCGCCGCCGCGCCTGGGCGAGCTGGAACTTCCACGCGCCGAAGCCGGAGCTGTCGGAGGCGCCCGTCTCGCTGACCTACCTCATCAACCGCTTGCAGCCGCTGCCGTTCACCAGGCCCGTCATGGTGACCCTGAACCCGGTGGAGGCGCCGCGGGAAGACAAGGTGCTGGGCACCTACGGCTACCACCATCCGGCGTTCCTGGAAGGGTCCGACGAGGCCAAGCGGCGCGTCGTCGCCCTGCAGGGCCGCGACCGCACGTGGTTCTGCGGCGCGTGGACGCGCTACGGGTTTCACGAGGATGGACTCCTCTCCGCCGTCAATGTCGCGCGGCAGATGGGTGTCGCCATCCCCTGGAACCCATGAAGGAAGCACAGTTCCTTTTCGGGCGCGTGT
>CAZOIB010000012.1:0-1908 GCA_964579785.1 uncultured Lysobacter sp.
GTTCGACCAGTTCCTGACCGCGACCGGCGGCCAAGCCCAGTACTCGCTCATCCCCGACGTCTACCGGGATCAGGCCGATGTGCTGCTGCCGCTGGCGGTCAGCTACGCGGCGGGATTGATCGACTATTTCTTCCGCGGCGAAGTGGAGATCTACCCGCCGACCGAAGGGGTGTACGCGGTCGAGAATTTCTCGACCTGTCCGAGTCCTTGCGGGTTCAGTCGGGTCAAGGCGCAATTGCGGAATGCGAACCCCGCGACCGATACGCGCTCGACGATCGGCGCGGGAAAGCTGGTCGCCGTGGTCAAGTACCGACTCAACACCTGCTACCAGTCGGACCTCAGCGGCGAGCCGGGAACGCCCAATTTCGCGGGAGCCTCCTGCCGCAGTGCGGAGACGTACATCAAGCGGTCCAACGAGTTGATCACGGGACCTGGACAGTTGCCGCTGATTCCTCCCAAGGAGGCGGCCTCGCCGCAGGAATACACGTTCACGTTCGCCGATCCCATTCCGTTCAACGCGAGCGACGCCGTTCTCCAGATCGCCTTCCGTGGCGAGTTGGGCGCGGAAACCGACGGCGTGTTGGTGTCGAGTCGCGATATCGCGGAACCGAGTTTCCTGCGCTTGGTCAACACGACGGACTGGGAGTTCAACCTGGACGGGACGCTGCGCGGTGCGGCGTCGCCGGGCGCTCAGATCAACCTGACCGAGCTTACCGTTACTTTTCTATTGCCGCAGAACAGCATACCGAATCAGACGGAAAAGGTCGCGGCACACGCCATCAACCTGACGCCTCGGAAAGAAGGTGTGATCGCCTTCCTGCCAGGCAGCGAGTACCCCGGCTTCAAGGTCGCCATCCTTAGCGCAAGCGGGGGAGGCACCCCGTTTCCGTTCAATTGGCAACCAGGGATTCCGTTCTGGTTCTACCGGCCGAACGACTCGGAGACCGCGTATGGTCGAAACCCCTCGGTGATCAAGATCCGTGACAAATGGGGGCAGGCGACCTTCTCCTGGGTGGGTGGCCCGATGGGGCAGGTCTGGGACCCGGGCATGTGCATCGCCGAAGCAACCCGGAATCTGCCGGGGTGCGTGCAAGGACCACCGGTGAACGCCCTCGACGGAGTGGCATCGTGGACGATCCCGTTCAACGACTGAGACGCTCGCCTGCTACGACCGTGAACCGGCTCGCCGCGATCGCACTGGCGTGTTTGGTGGCCGGATCGGCGGCAGCGCAGATTCGTGAATTCACCGCGCGCGATCGCGCCGAGCAGACGCTTTTCGGCCTGGACTTGGTGCTGGGGATGGTGACCGCGCAGATCCACGCCTGCGAGCGCACCGATCCGCCCTCGGCCTCGTCCGCACGCCAGACGCTGGCCGACTTCGCAGCCAAGTATCCGGCGATGGCGAAGTACCTCGAGCAGAGCCCGGGCAGCACGCGCACGCGTCGGGCGTTGAAAGCGTGGGATCGCGAGGACCCGGACTGGCCGCTCAAGAGTCCGCGGATTCCCTCGACACTGCGGTGCGATCAGCTCGCCCCCGCGCTGGCGCAGTGGCTGCCCCACGCGGTTCGGGAAGTCGGCGACTTCGATGTCTCGACGCTCAAACCGTGGCCCTACGTGCCGCCGCGGCATCTCGATCCGCCGGTGGGACGCGAGCGGTCGGCGATCGACGCCGACATCGAGGAATGCCGCCAGGCCGGCAAGGACGCGACGCCGCTGCCGCTTGGCGCGCTCGCCGGAATGAACGGCGAGTCGACACACGGCTTTCTCGGCCCGCACAACAGCGTCCAGCGCGGAGCCAGCGGCGCCCCGACAGCCAACGCAACCACCCTGCCTGAGGATCATCCGCTGCGCGCGCAGATGCCCAACGCCGACGCCTTCGCCGCGTGCTTGCTGCGGCGCGGCTACACG
>CAZOIB010000013.1:0-27832 GCA_964579785.1 uncultured Lysobacter sp.
ATCGGTGACGCGCTTCCAGCCGTCGCGCTGCGCGGCATCGAAGAGTCCGGGGATGCGCGCGTAGCCGAGGCCGTTCGGGGAGGGCGACGTTCCCTCGGTGATCAGCAGGCCCGCCGCGGCGCGATCCGCGTACATCTTCTCCATCAGCTCGTTGGGCACGTTGCCGATGGCGCGGCTGCGCGTCATCGGCGCCATCACGATGCGGTTGGGCAATTGCAGCGGGCCCAGGGTCATGGGGGTGAACAGGGTGGCAACGGTCATGGCTCTTTCCTCAGGATGGTCGGTGACTGGACAAGGGGTCGATGCTGAAACTCAATGGGTGTCGGCGAGCGTGCCCATGCGTCCGGTCCGGAACGCGATCTCCGCGGCGCGCGCCTGCTCGATGCTGTTCATCACGAAGGGGCCGTGGAAGACCAGCGGCCCTTCGGCCGCGGCCCCGCCGAGCACCAGCAGTTCCAGCGGATGCGTGCCGCCGTTGCCCAACGGGAGCGTGGCGCCCGCGTCGGCGAACACCACCAGTTCTCCCGTCTTCGCGCGGACACCGTGGCCGAAGTCGCCCTCGCCTTCGATCACGTAGGCCGCGGCCTCGTGGCACGGCGCGATCGCGATCGCCACCGCAGCCCCAGGCTGGACGGTCACGTGCGCGAGGAACGCCGGCATGAGCGTTTCCGCCGGGCCATGCACGCCATCGACCTCGCCCGCGATCACGCGCAGCCTGGCGCCCGGCAGCTCCCGTTCCGCAATGGCGGCCGCATCGATGCGCTGGTAGCGCGGCGGCATCATCTTCAGCGCTCTCGGCAGGGAGGTCCACAACTGGACCCCGTGTTGCACGACCTCGCTC
Organism: uncultured Lysobacter sp.; assembly: GCA_964579785.1. Lineage (GTDB taxonomy): Bacteria > Pseudomonadota > Gammaproteobacteria > Burkholderiales > Usitatibacteraceae > FEB-7. The sequence continues at coordinate 842 of CAZOIB010000013.1, forward strand.
GTGCCGTCGGGCAGCGGCTGCTCGGAATGCACGATGCCCCGGCCGGCTGTCATCCATTGCGCGCCGCCCGCCGACACCACGCCCTCGTGCCCCGCCGAGTCCCGGTGCTTGTTGCGTCCGGTCAGGAGGTACGTGACCGTCTCGATGCCGGCGTGAGGATGCGGCCCCACGCCCTCGTCGCCTGCGACGACGCGGAAGGGACCGAAATGGTCCAGGAAGACCCATGGACCGACGCTGCGGCGCTCGCCGTCCGGCAGTGCGCGGCGCACGCTGAATGTCCCCGCAGTGGCAGACTGCGAGTGGATGACGCGGTCGACGGCGCGCACGCCGGTTGCGGGCATGGGCCGGGCCTCAGGCAAGATCGAAAAGCAGCACTTCGGCGCCGCTGCCGCCCGCGAGCCGGATTTCGCGCTCGCCGATGGCCTTGAGGGCATCTCCCGCGCGCAGCGGCTGGCCGTTCACCACGACCTCTCCCCGCGCGACGTGCACGTAGGCCTTGCGTCCCGCCGCGACGGCATGGACGGCCGCTTCGGCACCGTCGAGCAGGGCCGCGTACACGAGCGCGTCCTGGTGGATCGTCACCGACCCGGCGCGGCCGTCCGGCGAGGCGATGAGCGCGAGCTTCCCGCGCTTGGCCGCCACATCGAACTGCTTTTCTTCATAACCAGGGGGAATGCCGCGCACGCCCGGCTCGATCCAGATCTGCAGGAAGTGCACGCCATCGCTGGCGGAAGGGTTGTACTCGCTGTGGCGCACGCCGGTCCCCGCGCTCATGCGCTGCACGCTGCCGGGGCGGATGATGGAACCGTTGCCCAGGCTGTCCTTGTGCTCGAGCGCACCCTCGAGGACGTAGCTGATGATCTCCATGTCGCGGTGGCCGTGGGTGCCGAAGCCCATTCCCGGCTGCACGCGATCCTCGTTGATGACCCGCAGGGCGCCGAAGCCCATGTGCGCCGGGTCGTGGTAGTCGGCAAATGAAAAGGTGTGAAAGGACTTGAGCCAGCCGTGGTCGGCCAGACCCCGTTCTTCGCTGCGGCGCAGTGCAATCATTATCTGTCCTTTTTATCCATCAACTCTGAATGATGAAGTGCATGATAAATTTGCTTTTTATGACTTCATAGCGAATACTTTTCACCAATTCATTCGTATTTATTGAACATGAAGTTGACCCTCGATGGCCTGGAGGTACTGGACGCGATCGACCGTCGTGGATCCTTCGCGGCCGCCGCGGAGGAACTGCACCGGGTTCCGTCAGCGATCACTTACTCCGTGCAGCAAATGGAGGAGTCGCTGGACATTGCCCTGTTCGACCGGCGCGGCCATCGCGCCAAGCTGACCGGGGCAGGGCGGGAACTGCTCGAGGAGGGCCGCCACCTGCTGCGAGCGGCGGCGGACCTGGAGTGCCGCGTGCGCCAGATAGCCAAAGGCTGGGAAGCCGAGCTTCGAGTCGCCGTGGACACCATCATCGGCACGGAGAAGCTCTACGGTGTCGTCGCCGAGTTCTACGGGGAGAACACCGGCACACGGCTGCGCTTCCTGCACGAGGTCCTCGGTGGCACCTGGGACGCATTGGCCTCGGGCCGGGCGGACATCGCCATCGGCGCCTCGGGCGACGCCCCGGCAGGTGCCGCGTATACCGCCCATCCGATCGGCCGGATCGAGATGTGCCTCGTGGCCGCGCCTTTCCATGCGCTCGCGCATGAACCGGCGCCAATAACGGAGGCGATGCTGCTGAGGCATCGTGCCGTCAGCGTCGCGGACAGTTCCCGGCTCCTCCCACCGCGCACGGTGGGCCTGCTTTCGGGCCAGGACGTCCTCACCGTTCCGAGTCTCGAGGCGAAGGTTGCCGCCCATGTCGCAGGCCTCGGCGTGGGTTGGCTGCCGCGCTGGATCGCCGAGCGCGAGGCCTGGGCCGGCCGCCTCGTCGTCCTCGAAGCGCAGGCGCCCAAGCCGGGCGGCGAGATCGTCGTGGCGTGGCGTCCCTCGACAGCCGGAAAGGCTGCGAAATGGTTCGTGAAGCGTCTCGAGGACCCGCTGGTGGCCGCCTCGCTGCTTTCGTGAAGCCCTCCGTGCGCTACATCGGCCGCTTCGCCCCCTCCCCGACCGGGCCGCTGCACTTCGGCTCGCTGGTGGCGGCGGTGGCGAGCTGGCTGGATGCGCGCGCGGCCGGCGGCGAGTGGCACCTGCGCATCGAGGACGTCGATGCGCCGCGCACGGTGCCCGGGGCCGAGGACACGATCCTGCGCACGCTCGACGCGCTGGGCCTCGCCTGGGACGGCCCGGTGGTTCGCCAGAGCGAGAGAACCGCGCGTTACGAGGCCGCGCTCGACCGGCTGCGCGAACGGGGGCTCACCTACCGCTGCCGCTGTTCGCGCCGGGAGATCGCCGACTCCGGAGTGCATGGCATCGACGGCATCGTCTATCCGGGAACCTGTCGCGAGGCCGACGTGTCGCCGGAAACGCCTGCCGCGGTCCGCTTTCGGGTGGCGCCCGGACTCGAGGCATTCGACGACCGCGTCCAGGGGCGCATCGTGCAGAACCTCGCGCACGACATCGGCGACTTCGTGGTCCGCCGCCGCGACGGGCTCTTCGCCTACCAGCTCGCGGTCGTGATCGACGATGCGGACCTCGGGGTGACGGACGTGGTGCGCGGCGCCGACCTCCTGGTATCCACGCCCCGGCAGGTGGCGCTGCAGCGCGCCCTGGGACTGCCCACGCCCCGTTACTTGCATTTCCCTGTCGCGGCGAGCAACGGCGAGAAGCTCTCCAAGCAGACGCTCGCCCCGGCCATCGACGCCGGTTCGGGGCCCGCCGCCCTGGCGGCGGCAATCGCCTTCCTCGGGCAGGTGCCGCCGGAGCCCGGCCCGCCCGCCGCGATGCTCGCGCAAGCCGCCCGGCGCTGGGACCCGGCGCGCATACCCCGCGGCCGCACCCGTGATGTGGCCGACGGCAGCCCGACCGGATACCCCCGCGGCGTATAATCGCGAGCCTCGCTGCGGTTGAATCCAAACCGTCCCGCCCCGCCATCCAATGGGGCACCAGCGCACCACCGGCCCCGGGCGCGCACTGCAAGGACGCCAACCATGCTTTTCCGCAGATCGAAATCAACCGACATCGAGCCGACGGCGCGTCCGCAACGCCGCGGACTCAAGCCCTTGCTGTACTCCCTCGTCGCGATCATCGCGGTCGGATCGCTCGTGGCCTTCCGCGTCAACTCGGCCAGGAAGGACGAACCGGCGAAGTCCGCCGCGCCGGCCCTGGAATTCACCAAGGCCGACATCGCCGTGGTCGAGCTGCGCGAACTGTCGCGCACGCTGCCCATCTCCGGCTCGCTTTCGCCGGTGGCGCAGTCGACGGTGCGGTCCAAGGTTCCCGGTGAGATCCGCCGGGTGACCGTGCGCGAGGGCGAACGCGTGGCCCAGGGCCAGCTGCTGGCCGAGATCGACACCGTGGACCTGCAGGCCCGGCTCGACGCCCAGGTGGCCGCTCTCGAGGAGGCCAGGGCGAGGCTGTCGATCGCCGCGAAGAACCGCGACAACGCGCAGAAGCTGCTCCAGCAGGGCTTCATCGCGCAGAACGCGTTCGACACGACCCAGAGCGGGTTCGAGGCCGCGGCCGCGGCGGCCAACTCCGCGGAGGCCCAGGTGCGCCTGGCCCGCAATGCGACGAAGGACGCGGTCGTGCGCGCGCCGATCGACGGCATCGTCGCGAAGAAGATGGTCAACGCCGGCGAGAAGGTGAGCGTCGACAGCCCCGTGGTCCTGATCGTGGACCTCGCGAAGATGGAGATCGAGGCGCCGGCGCCGGCCGCGGAGATTCCCGGCCTGCGCATCGGGCAAACCGCGGCGTTCCGCGTGGACGGCTTCGGCGAGCGCACCTTTGCCGGCCGCCTGGAGCGCATCAATCCGACGACCGAGCCCGGCTCGCGCTCGATCAACGTGTACCTGTCGGTGGGCAACCTCGACGGGGCGCTCAAGGGCGGCATGTTCGCCAAGGGCAGCCTCATCCTGGAGAAGGGCGCGCCGGCGCCGGCCATTCCGGGCTCCGCCGTGCGCGAAGAGGCCGGCCAGACCTTCGTGTTCACCGTCGAGCACGGCAAGGTCGTGCGGCGTCCCGTGCGGCTCGGCCTGCGCGAGGAGCAGACCGGCCTCGTCGAAGTGGTCAGCGGACTCGAGAAGGGCGTGGCAGTGGTGGGCGCCAGCACGATCGGGCTGAAGGCGGGGATGGCCGCCACGGTGAAGGAAGCCGCGCCGCCCGCGTCCAAGGCGAGCTAGGACCCGCCGCCATGTGGATCACCAAGACCAGCATCAACCAGCCCGTCTTCGCCACCATGATGATGGTGGCGCTGTGCGTGCTCGGCATCTTTTCCTACAACCGGCTGCGCGTCGAACGCATGCCGGACATCACGATCCCCTTCGTCTTCATCCAGATCGCCTATCCCGGCGCCGCCCCCGAAGCCGTCGAGAACGACCTGACCAAGCCTGTCGAGGAGGTCGTGAACACGGTCAACGGGGTGAAGATCATCCGCTCCAACTCCTTCGAGGGCCGCAGCGAGACCTACATCGAGTTCCGCCTCGACACCAACATGGAACGCGCGGTGCAGGACGTGCGCGACAAGATCGCGATGATCCGCCCGAGCTTCCCGCGCGAGGCGCGCGACGCCCTGGTGCTGCGCGGGGACTTCGACAACGCCCAGCCGGTCGTCACCCTCGCGGTCACCTCGCCCTCGAGAAGCCTGCGCGAGCTGTCCACGCTGACCGACCAGGTCATCGTGAAGCGCTTCCAGAACGTGCCCGGCGTGGGCCAGGTGCAGGTGTCGGGCACCGTTTCCCGCCAGGTCCAGGTGCACCTGCGGCCGGCGCAGATGCAGTCGCAGGCGGTGGGCGTTGACGAGATCATCGCCGCCATCCGGGGCGCCAACCTGGACGTGCCTGCGGGCAAGATCGTCCACGGGCCCGCCGAGCAGCTCGTGCGCATCGAGGGGCGCATCAAGGAGCCCGCCGGCTTCGGCAAGATCATCGTCGCGCGGCGCGCCAAGGGGCCGGTGTACCTCGAGCAGGTCGCCGACATCGTCGACGGCGAGCGCGAATCCGACACGCTTTCGCGCATCAACGGCAAGCCGGGCCTCTCCATCGCGGTCCTCAAGGTGCAGGACGCCAACATCGTCGACGTCGGCAACGGCGCCAAGGCGGCGGCCGCCGCACTCTCCAAGGTCCTGCCCGCCGACGTGGAACTGAAAATCGTCTACGCCGACGTCGACTTCATCGAGAAGGCGCTGAACGGCGTGAAGGTGACGATCATCGAGGGCGCGCTCCTCACCGTCTTCATCGTCTTCCTGTTCCTGCACTCCTGGCGCAGCACGATCATCACCGGCCTCACGCTCCCCATCTCCGTCATCGCGACCTTCGTCGCCGTGCACCTCTTCGGCTTCACGCTCAACTTCCTCACGCTGATGGCGCTGTCGCTGTGCATCGGGCTGCTGATCGACGATGCGATCGTGGTGCGCGAGAACATCGTGCGCCACCTCGGGATGGGCAAGGACCACTACCGGGCGGCGCGCGAGGGCACCGAGGAGATCGGGCTCGCGGTCATGGCCACCACCTTCGCCATCGTGGCGGTGTTCATACCCGTGGCGTTCATGTCGGGGATCATCGGCCGGTTCTTCTTCCAGTTCGGCATCACCGTCGCGGTCGCGGTGCTCGTGTCGCTCTTCGTGAGCTTCACCCTCGACCCGATGCTCTCGTCCATCTGGCACGATCCGCCGGAAGGCCGCTTCCGCCACCTGCCCTGGCTCGGGCGCATCATGAATCGCATCGAGGACGGGGTGCAGTGGTCGCATCATCGCTATGGCGAGCTCCTCGAGTGGTCGCTCGGCAACCGCAAGAAGGTGCTGGCGCTCGCCGTGGCGGTGTTCGTCTCGAGCTTCTTCGTGCTCCCGCTGGTCGGCACCGAATTCGTTCCCGAGTCGGACGAGGGCCGCACCTCGTTCAAGCTCACCACCGCCGTCGGCTCCAGCCTCGAGTACACCGACACCAAGACCCGCCAGGTCGAGGAGATCCTGCGCCGCTTCCCGGAAGTGAAGGTGATGGCCGCCAACGTCGGCGCCGGCGAGGGACGCAACGTCGCCCGCATCGAGGTGAAGCTCACCGACCGCAAGGAAAGGCCGCACCTGACGCAGAAGGCGTTCGAGGCGAAAGTGCGCCAGATGATCCGTTCCATCCCGGGCATCGAGCTCTCGGTGGGCTACAACCGGCCGATCTGGATCAACCTCCTCGGGCCCTCCAACGAGGGCCTGGAAAGGGTGACCGACGAGGTGATGGCGCGCATCGCCAAGGTGAAGGGCATCGTCGACCTCGAGAGCAGCCTCAAGGCGAACAACCCGGCGATCACCATCAAGGTGAACAACGAGCTCGCGAGCGACCTGGGGCTCTCCGTCTCGCAGATCGGTGCCGCCGTGCGCCCGCTGGTCGCGGGCGACGTGATCGGGCACTGGCTCGCGCCCGACGGGCAGAACTACGAGGTGAACGTGCAGTTGCCGAAATCCGGCCGGCGCATCACCTCCGACCTGGGCGAACTGCACGTCGTCAGCACCAGGACGGGGGCCGACGGATCGCCGATCCTCGTGCCGCTGCGCCAGGTGGTGGAATTCCGGAACTCGACCAGCCCGCAGATCATCAAGCGCCAGGAGCTGCAGCGGCGCGTGGGCATCTACGCCAACGTCGAGGGCCGGCCCTCGGGCGACGTGGGCAAGGAAGTGCAGGACCTCCTGAAGACCATCACGCTGCCCCCGGGCTACCGCTTCGACGTCGCGGGCCAGACGCAGGAGATGGAAGAGTCGTTCACGGCGGCGGTCGCGGCGCTCGGCATGGCGGTGATCTTCATCTACATCATCCTCGCCTCGCAGTTCGGCAGCTTCCTGCAGCCGCTCGCCATCATGGCCTCGCTCCCGTTCACGCTGATCGGCGTGTTCCTGGCGCTCCTCATCACCGGCAGCACGCTCAACATCTTCTCCATCATCGGCATCATCATGCTGATGGGGCTGGTGACGAAGAACGCGATCCTGCTGGTCGACTTCACCAACCAGGGGCTGCGCGAGGGAAAGTCGCGCCACGACGCGATCCTCGATGCCGGCCAGGTGCGGCTGCGCCCGATCCTGATGACGACGATGGCGATGATCTTCGGCATGCTGCCGATGGCCATCGGCTCGGCGGACGGCGGCGAGCAGAACGCGCCCATGGGCCGCGCGGTGATCGGCGGCATCATCACCTCGACACTCCTCACCCTCGTCGTGGTGCCGGTTCTGTACACCTACCTCGACGCGTGGGGACGCAGGGTCTCGGCATGGTTCAGGCGCGGCGCGCCGGCCGCGCAGCCGGGCGGCGCCATCATCGAGGGCACACCAGCGCAGCGGGCGGAGAACGATTAGCCGGCTATCACGTCGCTTTGATCAGCCGCGTGGCGACGCCGAGGCGATGCACTGCGACCCGGGGCCATCTCCAAGCTTCAGACAGTCTCTGCGGCCTCGTCCGATCGGCTCGCGTCTCATGCACCGTCGCTCTTTTCGGCATGCGTGACGCCCCTCTCGCAGTGCATCGCCTCGGCGTCGCGTCGTAGGGATGCGTCGGCAGTTTCACTCAAACGCTTCGCCATGAATACGCTGCGGTAGCTTTTTCCCTGGCCCTGGACTGAGTCGACTCTCCTGTATCCGCGTCGTGAATACATCTCGATCAAATGAAACGCAGGTTCGGCGGTATCGAGTGCAAGTTCCGAAAAGCCATTGGACCTCGCCCAGGCTTCTGCCGCCTCCAGTAGGCGAGTCCCGATGCCTCGGCGCTGGCAGTCGGGCGCGACCGCCATTTGATGTGCGCTTGCGACTCCAGCCTTCGCGTAATACGGACACTCCGCGTCCTTCTTGCCGGTAGGTTCGACCACGATTGTTCCGATGAGACGGCCGTCTTCGGTCGCAACCAGGCAAAACCCTGCGTTGATCCGCTCGATCGTGTTACCGGGAGATTGGTCTACCGCCGTGTAGTTCAGTCCCATCTTTCCCAATGGCGAGTAGGCGCGGTGGAGCAGTTCGGTAAGTTCTTCGACCGAGTCAGTCGGGCCAATCTTTCGGATGTCCAGCACACGGTCCTCAAGCCGGCTCGGCGTGGAGTTTGAGTCCGAGGGCCGCGGTCACGCGCAGGATGGTGTCGAAGTCCGGATTGCGCTCGCCGGACAGTGCCTTGTACAGGCTCTCGCGAGAAAGCCCGGAATCCCGCGCCACCTGGGACATTCCTCTTGCCCGCGCAATGTCGCCGAGCGCTTTCGCGATGAAGGCGGCATCCCCATGCGCCTCCTCGATGCATGCCTCGAGATAGGCTGCCATCTCTTCCGGCGTCCGAAGGTGCTCCGCAATGTCGTATCGACTCGTCTTGGTCTTGGTCACAGAACTCTCCTCTACAGGCCACGTGCCAGGCGAATCGCCAATCGAATGTCCGCCTTCTGCGTCGACTTGTCCCCGCCGGCGAGCAGGACGACAACGCTGCGCCCCTTTCGCTTCCAGTACACGCGATAGCCGGGTCCATGATCGATTCGCAGTTCCGAGACGCCTTCCCCAACAGGGCCCGCATCACCCGCATTCCCGGCGGCAAGTCGTGCTATTCGCGCTTGAACCTTCGCTCTTGCACGCCTATCCGCAAGTCCGTCCAGCCAGGATGCGAAGGCAGCGGTCTTGCGGATTTCCAGCGGCCAGAAAAGTGTAGCCACGCGGCTACGTCCTGTCAATGCGGAGGAGGTATCCCGCTCAACGCCGACGGTGGCGGAACCGATGACAGGGACGCTACCCCTCAAAAGCCTAAGGCGCAGCCGTCCTTGCGGTGGTCGGAGCCGGCGCAGTAGCCGTCGTCGAAGCGCCAGATGAGCTGGGCGCCGCCGAAGCCGAAGGCGGCCTTCTCCGAGGGCACGATGCGGTGGCCGCGCCGCCTCAGCTCGTCGAGCACGCCGGGCGCGTAGCGCTCTTCCTCGAAGCTCACGCTGAAGTCGTTATTCACGATCCAGCGCGGCCCGTCGCTGGCCGCCTGCGGGTTCTGGTGGTAGTCGACGATGCGCGTGACCATCTGCGCGTGGCCCTGCGGCTGCATGTTGCCGCCCATCACGCCAAAGCTCATCACCGGCTTGCCGTCCTTGGTGAGGAAACCGGGAATGATCGTCTGGAAGGGTCGCTTGCCCGGCCCGACCTCGTTCGGATGCCCGGACTTCAGCGAGAACCCCGCGCCGCGGTTCTGCATCGAGATGCCCGTGCCGGGCACCACCACGCCGGAGCCGAAGCCCATGTAGTTGGACTGGATGTAGGACACCATCATCCCGTTGGCATCGGCCGTCGTGAGGTAGATGGTGCCACCGTCGCGTGGCTCGCCCGGAGGCGGGTCCTGCGCGCGCTTCATGTCGATCGCCCCGGCGCGCCCCGCCAGGTAGTCGTCGGCGAGCAGCTTCTGCGCATCGAACTCCATGGTTGCAGGATCGGACACGTAGCGATAGGCATCGGCGAAGGCGAGCTTCATCGCCTCGATCTGCAGGTGGAGGCTCTCGGCACCGTCGACCGGCAGCGCCGCCACGTCGTGGTGCCGCAGCATGCCGAGCGCCATCAGGGCGACGATGCCCTGTCCGTTGGGCGGGATCTCGTGCAGGCGATAGCCGCGGTAATCGATGGCGAGCGGCTCCACCCAGTCGCAGCGGTGCGCGGCGAAATCCTCCACCGTGTGCGCCCCGTCGTCGGAACGCGAGGCGAGCGCGATGCGCTCGGCGAGCTTGCCGCGGTAGAAGCTCTCCCCGCGGGTCGCGGCGATCTCCTCCAGCGTCTCGGCCTGCTGCGGGCAGTAGAAGCGCTCGCCCGGCTGCGGCGCGCGGTCCTTGGGCAGGAAGGTCCAGGAGAACTCGGAGAAGCTCCTGAAGTTCGGCGCCTGCCGCGCCCAGCTCATGGCCGTGATGGGCGAGACCATGAAACCGTCGCGGGCGTAGCGGATCGCCGCCTGGAAGAGGTCGCCGAAGGGAAGCTTGCCGTAGCGCTGCGACAGGGCCACCCAGGCCGACACGCAACCCGGAACCGTGACCGCATCCCAGCCGAGCTGGGGCATCGCCGTGCGTCCCTTGAAGCGCCCGGGGGTCCAGCCCGCGGGCGCGCGGCCGGAAGCGTTGAGGCCGACGAGCTTCTCGCCATCCCACAGGATCGCGAAGGCATCCGAGCCGATGCCGTTGGAGGTCGGCTCGACGACCGTGAGCGTGATGGCCGCTGCCAGCGCCGCGTCGACGGCATTGCCGCCGTTCGCGAGCGCCTGCAGTCCCGCCTGCGCGGCCAGCGGCTGCGAGGTGGCCACGACGTTCTTCGCCAGCAGCGGCATGCGCTGCGAGGCATACGGGAAATCCCAGGTGAACATGGCGTCGCCTTTCCGGTAGCGGCTACTCGGCCTTGACGCCGGCGTCCTTGATGACCTTCGACCACTTCTGCGAGTCGCGCTGGATGGCCTGGGCGAAGTCGCCCGCGGTTCCGCCGGCGGGCTCGAAGCCCATCTGCGTGAAGCGCGCCTGGATGTCGGGCAGCTGCAGCGCCTTGTTCATCTCGGCGTTCACCCGGTCCACGACGGCTTTCGGCGTGCTGGCCGGCCCGAGGAGACCGAACCACACCAGGCTCTGGAAACCCGGCAATCCCGACTCCGCCACCGTGGGCAGGTCCGGCACCAGCGGCGAGCGCGCGGATGAGGAGATGGCGATGCCCTTCACCTTGCCCGCCTTGATGTTGGGCTGCGCGGTCATGACGTTGTCGAAGAGGATGGCAACCTGCCCGGACATCATGTCCGGGATGGACTGCTGCGTCCCCTTGTAGGGCACGTGCGTGAGCTTCACCCCGGCCATGGCGGCGAAGAGTTCGCTGGTGAGGTGCGAGATGGTGCCGATGCCGCTGGTGGCGTAGTTGAACTTGCCCGGGTCCTTCTTCGCCAGCGCGATGAGTTCCTGCACGTTCGCGGCCGGGACGTGGTTGCTCACCACCAGGATATTGGTGGCGTTGCCCACCCACACGATCGGCGTGAAGTCCTTCACGGGATCGTAGGCGATCTTGCCCAGGTTGGGTCCGATGGAATGCGTGCTGGTGGTGGCCATCACCAGCGTGTAGCCGTCGGCGGGACTCTTGGCGACGAAGTCGGCGCCGATGGAGCCGCCCGCGCCCGGCTTGTTCTCGACGACGACAGGCTGGCCGAGCTGGCCGCCCAGCTTCTCGGCGAGCACGCGCGTCAGGACGTCGGTCGGGCCTCCGGCGGGAAACGGCACGATGATCTTCACGGTGCGGTTGGGCCAGGTCTGGGCAAACGAGGGGGAAGCGACCGCGAAGAGCGCGGCGGCCAGGACGAGCAGGCGGGGGAACATGGCGGTATGCGGGGAGTCGGCGGGAAGCAAAATGGTAGCATCGCAGGACAGCTCATGACCGCAGCTCCGCAAGCATTGGTGTTCGACGCCTATGGCACGCTCTTCGACGTGCACTCGGTGACGCGGCTCGCCGATTCGCTCTTTCCGGGACGCGGCGCGGCGCTGTCGCAGGCGTGGCGCACGAAGCAGCTCGAGTACACGTGGCTCCTGAGCCTCATGGGCCGCTACGACGATTTCAATGCGGTGACGGCGAACGCCCTCGACTGGGCAGTGGAGTCGCTGGCCCTCGCCGCCGATCGCGGCGCACGCGAGTCGCTGCTGCGCGCGTATCGCACGCTGGCCCTTTTCCCCGAAGTGCGCGGTGCGCTGGAGCGCCTCGGCGAACGACGTCCGCTGGCGATCCTGTCCAACGGCCAGCCGGACATGCTGGACGCAGTGGTCGACCACAACGAATTGCGCCACCTCTTCGGCGAACGCGTCCTGAGCGTGCACGAGGCGGGAGTCTTCAAGCCCGATCCGCGCGTCTATGCGATGGCGTGCGCGCAGCTGGAGCTGCCGGCGGAGGCGATCGGCTTCGTGTCGTCGAACGGCTGGGATGCCGCGGGGGCGAAGTCGTTCGGGTTCCGCGCCTATTGGGTCAACCGCGGCCAGGCGCCTGTCGAGCGCCTCGGGTCACCCCCCGACGCGATCGTGCCGGACCTCGCCGGGCTGGCAGGATTGCTCGCCTAGAACGGTTGCGCCCAGGCCGCGCCGCGGGCGCAGCCGGCTGTCGCGATGGCGCTAGACGTCCTCGACGAACGTCTCCTCGCGCTTCTTCCTGACCTGCGGCAGGAGCACGATCACCAGCAGCACGACGGCGATCAGCAACAGCGAGGCGCTGATCGGCCGGGTGACGAACACGGCCGGATCGCCCCGCGAGAGCAGCAGCGCCCGGCGCAGGTTCTCCTCCATCATCGGCCCCAGCACGAAGCCCAGCAGCAGCGGCGCCGCCTCGCAGTCGAGCTTGCCGAAGAGGTAGCCGATGAAGCCGAAGCCGGCGGCCAGGATGACGTCCATCCACGTGTTGTTGATGGAATACACGCCGATGCAGCAGAAGAGGAGGATCGCCGGGTACAGGAAGCGGTACTCCAGCGTGAGAAGCTTCACCCACATGCCGATCATCGGCAGGTTCAGGACGACGAGCAGGAGGTTGCCCACCCACATGCTCGCGATCATTCCCCAGAAGAGCTGCGGGTTCGCGGTCATGATCTGCGGGCCCGGCTGGATGCCGTGGATGATCATGGCGCCGATCATGAGCGCCATCACCGGGTTGGACGGAATGCCCAGCGTGAGGAGCGGGATGAAGGAGGTCTGCGCGGCGGCATTGTTGGCCGACTCGGGGGCCGCCACGCCCTCGATGGCGCCCTTGCCGAAACGCGAGGGATCCTTTGCCAGCTTCTTCTCGAGCGTATAGGCCGAGAAGGAACCCAGGATCGGACCGCCTCCGGGCAGGATGCCGAGTGCCGAACCGAGGACCGTCCCGCGGATGATGGGCCAGAAGGAATCCTTCAGGTCCTTCAAGGTGGGCATGAGGCCGGTCACGCGCTTCACGAAGACATCGCGCTTCTGGCCATGCTCGAGGTTGCGGATGATCTCGCCGAACCCGAACACGCCCATGGCGATGGGGCCGATGCCCACGCCGTCGATCAGCTCCGGCAGGCCGAAGCTGTAGCGGGCCACGCCCGAGTTCACGTCCGTGCCGATGAGGCCGATGAGGAGGCCCAGCACGATCATGGCGATGGCCTTGATGAGCGAGCCGTGCGCCAGCACCACCGCCGCGATGAGGCCCAGCACCATGAGCGAGAAGTAGTCCGCGGGTCCGAATTTCGGCGCCAGTTCCGCGAGCGGCGGGGCGAATGCCGCCACCAGGAGTGTGGCCACGGTACCGGCGAAGAACGAGCCGATCGCCGCGATGGCGAGCGCCTTGCCGGCATGGCCCTGGCGGGCCATCTGGTAGCCGTCGAGGCAGGTGACCACGGAACTCACCTCGCCGGGGAGGTTCACGAGGATCGCCGTGGTCGAGCCGCCGTAGCTCGCCCCGTAGTAGATGCCCGCCAGCATGATGAGGGCCGAGACCGGCGGCAGCACGAAGGTCGCCGGCAGCAGCATGGCGATCGTCGCCACCGGCCCGATGCCGGGCAGCACGCCGATCAGCGTGCCGAGCATCACGCCGATGAGGCAGTAGAGGATATTGGTGCCGGCCAGCGCTACGCCGAAGCCGATCTGGAGGTTCGCGAGGAGTTCCATGGTGGCCTCTAGACGCGGCAGGCCGCGATCTTGTCGAAGATCTCGAAGCTCGGGCAGAGCGGGATCGGCAGCTTGAGTCCGGCGACGAACACCAGGCTGCAGAAGATCACCAGGCCGATGGCGAGGTACACGCTGGGCTTCAGCTTGAACTCCTCGTGGGCGATGCTGGAGACGATCACCACGACCAGTCCCATGACGATCATGCCCAGGATCTTGAGCATCATGCCGAAGACGACGATCGGCATGAGCACCCAGAAGATCGGCCCCCAGTGGAACTTTTCCACTTTCGGTCCCGCGTTCTTCGGCCGCAGCGCCGTGAGGAGGATCGCGATCCCGATCGCCGCGAGTATGAGACCGAGGAAGAAGGGAAAGAACCCCGGTCCCATGCGCGCGGCGGTACCGAGCTTGTACGTGTACGCGATGCCGGCGAACATGCCGCCGATCGCGAGGAACATGACGCCCGCCCAGAAATCACGCGGATTCTTGATGAGATGCTTCATGCGTTCTTCTCGCCGGCGGGAGCGCCTGCGCCTCCTGGATATTTTTCCGTCTCGTGGATTCCGCGCAAACCCGGGAACCGCGGGAAGTATAGCCTCACGCGCCGTGCGTGTATGCCGCATTGCGGAAGGCGACGCCTCCCGCAATGCGCCCGCGCATTACTTCACGAGCCCCATCAGCCTGGCCCCTTCGAGATAGGCCTGCGACCGCGCGGCGATGAAGGCACCCATCTTGTCGTAGGTGACGTCGATCAGTTCGAACCCGCCGTCCGCCATCTTCTGGCGGAATTCCGGATCCCGGTTGATCTCCGAGAATATTTCGGAAATTCTCCGGCGCAGCTCTTCCGGGGTCGACTTGGGCACGCCCACGCCGCGATAGGCGCCGTCGACCCAGTCCCCGCCCAGCTCCTTGAAGGTCGGCACATCGGGGAAGGCGGCCAGACGCTTCTCGGAGGCCACGGCCAGCATGCGCATCTTGTTCTTCTGCGACAGTGCCAGCGTGTTGTACGACATCGCCGCCGAGACATGGCCTCCCAGAACAGAGGAAACGAGGTCGCCGGTGCCCTTGAATGGCACGTAGGTGGTCTTCGTGCCCATGAGCCGGTTAAGGCGCGTGTGGGCCAGGTGGTTGGCGGAGTTCGTGCCGGAGCCGGCGAAGGTGATCTTGTCCTGGCCCTCCTTCGCAGCTTTCACGAGATCCTGGTAGGTCTTGAAGGGGCTCTCGTTCCTGACGATGATCGCATCGGGCGTGTACTGGTAGAAGTGCACGTTCACGATGTCGTCGGTCTTGTACTGCACGTTGCCCTCGAGGGGCTGCAGGACGATGTGCGGCAGGTTCGTGCCCATCACCGTGTAGCCATCGCCCGGATAGGTGTTGAGCGAACTCCACGCGAGCGCCCCGCCGGCGCCCGGTTTCGACTCGATCACCATCTCCTGGCCGAACTTCTTGCGAAACACACCCTGCTGCAGGCGCGCACCGATGTCGGACTCGCCGCCGGGCGCGAAAGCGATGATCATGCGCACCGGCTTCTCGGGATAGGCCGCACGCGCCGGCAACGCCATGGACGCCGCCATCGCACCGCCCACGACCAGGAATTCACGTCTCTTCATGCTGTTCTCCTCGTTGGATGTCGGACCTGCTCGGGCAGGCTCTCGCCCGGAAGTGTATACCGGCTTCCGGGCCGCATTTCCATGACGCGCGCCTAGAGCGCGCCGGCGATCGCCTTGCCGACCTCGACCGTGCCGGCGGTGCCGCCCAGGTCGCGCGTGCGCGGTCCGTCGGCGAGCACCCGTTCGATCGCCTGCACGATCGCGTCCGCCGCATCCCTGTGGCCCAGGTGCTCCAGCATCATCGCGCCCGACCAGATCTGTCCGATGGGGTTGGCGATGTGCTTGCCCGCGATGTCCGGCGCGCTGCCGTGCACCGGCTCGAACATCGACGGGAACTCGCGCTCCGGGTTGATGTTGGCGCCGGGCGCGATACCGATGGTTCCGGTGCACGCCGGCCCGAGGTCGGAGAGGATGTCGCCGAAGAGGTTCGAGCCCACCACGACGTCGAACCAGTCCGGGTGCTGCACGAAGTGCGCCGTGAGGATGTCGATGTGGTACTGGGAAGTCTTCACCTCCGGATACTCGGCACTGATCGCCTTGAAGCGCTCGTCCCAGTACGGCATGGTGATGGCGATGCCGTTGGACTTGGTCGCGGAGGTGACGTGCTTGCGGGCGCGCTTCTTCGCCAGCTCGAAGGCATAGCGCAGGATCCGGTCCGTGCCCTTCTTCGAGAATACCGAGAGCTGCGTGACGAACTCCTGCTCGGTGCCGCCGTACATGCGTCCGCCCATCGACGAGTATTCGCCCTCGTTGTTCTCGCGCACCACCCAGAAGTCGATGTCGCCCGGGTTGCGTCCGGCGAGCGGGCTCTTCACCCCGGGCATCAGGCGCACGGGGCGCAGGTTCACGTACTGCTGGAATTCGCGCCGGATGGGCACCAGGAGTCCCCACAGCGAGACGTGGTCGGGCACGCCGGGAAAGCCCACGGCGCCGAGGTAGATGGCGTCGTGGTTGCGGATCTGCGCCAGGCCGTCCTCCGGCATCATGTGGCCGTGCTTCGCGTAGTAGGCACAACTCCAGGGCCTCTCGTCCCAGGTGAACGCAATGCCGTACTTGCGGCCAGCTGCCTCCAGGACGCGGATGCCCTCGGGCACGACTTCGTTGCCGATGCCGTCGCCGGGGATGGTCGCAATGCGGTAGGTTTTCACGGGCTGCCTCCGAAGAAGGATTCGAATTCCTGTGCGACGAGGTCGGGGACCTCCTCGGGAAGATAGTGGCCCGCGGGAAGTGCCCGGCCGCGCACGTCGCTGGCCACGCCGCCCCAGTCCCCGAGCGGCCGGAAGCAGCGCTCCACCACGCCGTTGGCACCCCAAAGTACCAGCAACGGGCACGCGATCTTCCTGCCCGCCTCGCGATCGGCACGGTCGTGCTCGAGGTCGATCGTGGCGGCGGCGCGGTAGTCCTCGCAGCTCGCCCGGATGGCCTCGGGAGTGAACGAGCGTTCGTACTCCGCCCAGGCGCGCGGGTCGAACGGCTGCATGCCCGCGGCACCGTCGCCCATCTTGTGGCGCAGGTAGAACGCGGGGTTCGCGCCGATCATCGTCTCGGGGACGGGCGCCTTCTGGATGAGGAAGAACCAGTGCCAGTAGGCGCGCGCGAAGGCCATGTCCGTCTTCTCGTACATGGCGAGGGTGGGCGAGATGTCGAGGACCGCGACTTTCGCAACCGCGGCCGGGTGGTCCATGGCGAGCCGGTGCGCGACGCGCCCGCCGCGATCATGGCCGGCAAGCAGGAAGCGCTCGAAGCCCAGCGCGCGCATGGCCGCCACCTGGTCGTTCGCCATCTCGCGCTTGGAGTACGCCGCGTGGCGCGCATCAGTCGCCGGCTTTCCCGAGTCGCCGTAGCCGCGCAGGTCGGTAGCCACGACTGTAAAGCGCGTGGCCAGGCGTTGCGCCACCTTGTGCCAGATGGCGTGCGTCTGCGGGTAACCGTGCAAGAGCAGCAGGGGCGGACCCGCTCCGCCGATCACCGCATGCACCGAAACGGGGCCGAGCGGAATCCGTTCGACGCGAAAACCGGGGAATAGCGCCTCTTCTTGGACCATGGTGCCATTATGTAGCGCCCCAACCTCGGGGGACGCTTGATGCCCATCAACCGCGCCAGCCGGCAATGGCCAAAAATGACGCATCGCAACATGACCCTTGGACAGCAGCTCATGGACACTTCCCCCGCCGGACTCGATGTCATCGTCGTGGGAGCCGGCGTTTCCGGTCTCGCCACCGCCTTCGGCCTCGCGCGCCGCGGCCTTTCCGTGCAGGTGTTCGAAGCGGGTGGCAAGCCCGGCGGCGTGATCGGGTCGGTCAGGCGCGAGGGCGCCCTCTGCGAAACCGGCCCCAACAGCGCGCTGGACACCACGCCGCTCATCGGCGAGCTGCTGGAGGCCGCGGGCATCGCTTCCGAGCGCATGGCGGCGAGCGAGATCTCCAATACGCGTTTCGTCATCCGGAACGGCCGCGCGCTCGCGCTGCCGATGTCTCCCGGGGCATTCCTGGCCACGCCGCTCTTCTCGCCGCTCGCCAAGGCGCGCCTCGCGCTCGAGCCGCTGATCGCGCGCCAGCCTGCCGGCCAGGAAGAGGTCATCGCGCACTTCGTGCGCCGGCGCCTGGGCCGCGAGTTCCTCGACTACGCCATCGAACCCTTCGTCGCGGGCATCTACGCGGGCGATCCCGAGCGGCTCTCGGTGCCGGCGGCATTTCCCAAGCTGCATGCCCTCGAGCAGCGCTATGGCAGCCTGATCCTCGGCGCCATCCTCGGCGCCCGCGAACGCCGCAAGCGCGCCGAGACCGCCAAGAACACCGCCAAGAGCTTTTCCTTCGCGAACGGCATGCAGACCCTGACCGACGCGCTGGCCAAGGGCGCGGGACAGGTGACGCTCGGCGCGAAGGTCGTCTCGCTCACCCGGCTGCCGGAAGGCAGCTTCTCGGTCGTCTTCGACAAGGATGGCGAGACCATCACGCGTCATGCGCGTGCGGTGGTGCTGGCGGTGCCGGCCGGGGAAGCGGCACGTCTCGCCTACCCGCTCGCGCCCGACGCCACCCGCGCGCTGCAGGCCATCGAGTACCCGCCCGTCACGGTGGTCGTGAATGCCTATCGCCGCGAAGATGTCACGCACACGCTCGGCGGTTTCGGTTTCCTCGCGCCGCGCGTCGAGGGACGCAACGTGCTGGGAACGCTCTTCTCCAGCTCGATGTTCGAGGGCCGCGCGCCGGCCGGCCAGGTGCTCCTCACCAACTTCGTCGGCGGGCGCCGCAATCCCGAGCTCGCCGCCGCGGACGAGGAGACGATCGTCGAGAAGGTTGCCGCCGAACACCGGGCCTTGCTCGGCACCCGCGCGCCGGCCCTGTGGAACGCCGTCACGCGCTGGCCGCGCGCCATCCCGCAATACGAGCTGGGTCATCTGGGACGCATGGCGAAACTCGCCGAGGCCGAAAAGGCCGTGCCGGGACTGAAGTTCTGCGCCAACTACCGTGGCGGTGTGTCCGTGGGTGACTGCATCGCGAGCGCGCATGCAGCCGCCGAGTCGCTGGGCGCCTGGCTACAGGCCTCGTCGACAGTCTCCCGCTAAAGACGATTGTTGCGGCAAGGTGGCGCCCGTAAGATGGGCGCCATGCCCCTGTCCTGGAACGAGATCCGCGACCGCGCGATTGCCTTCTCGCGCGACTGGAAGCATGCCGAAAGCGAGGACGCGGACGCCAAGAGCTTCTGGGACGCCTTCTTCCAGGTCTTCGGAGTACCGCGCCGACGCTTCGCCACCTTCGAGGAGCGGGTCAAGCAGATCGACGGCAAGGGCGGCTACATCGACCTGCTGTGGAAAGGCGTACTTCTCATCGAGCACAAGTCGCGCGGCAAGGATCTCGACCGGGCCTACCAACAAGCGCGCGACTATTTTCCCGGCATCAAGGACCGCGACCTGCCGCGCTACATCCTCGTTTCCGATTTCGCGCGCTTCCGGCTCTACGACCTCGAACGCGACAGCATCCACGAATTCAGGCTTTCCCAGCTCAAGGAGCGTCTGAAGCTCTTCGGCTTCATCGCCGGCTACCAGGTCCAGGAGATCAAGCCGCAGGACCCGGTCAACATCAAGGCCGCCGAGCAGATGGGGCGGCTGCACGATCTGCTCAAGGCGAGCGGCTTCTCCGGCCACCCGCTGGAACTCCTGCTGGTGCGCGTGCTCTTCTGCCTCTTCGCCGACGACACCGGCATCTTCCAGCCCGCGCAGGCATTCCGGGCCTGGCTCGAAGAGCGCACGGCCGAGGATGGTTCCGATCTCGGTCCCCGACTCGCGCAACTCTTCCAGGTGCTGAACACCCCCGAGCGCGACCGCTCGAAAGCGCTCGACGAGCAACTCGCTGCCTTCCCCTACGTGAACGGCAAGCTCTTCGAGGAACAACTCCCGCTCGCCGCGTTCGACGCGAAGATGCGCGAAACGCTCCTCGACTGCTGCGCTCTCGACTGGAGCGCGATCTCGCCCGCCATCTTCGGCGCCCTCTTCCAGTCGATCATGGATGCGAAGGCGCGGCGCAACCTGGGCGCCCACTACACCAGCGAGGAGAACATCCTCAAGCTCATCAAGCCGCTCTTCCTCGACGACCTGTGGACCGAGTTCGGGCGCGTGAAGGGCAACCGCAACAAGCTCTTCGAGTTCCACAAGAAACTGCGCTCGCTCACGTTTTTCGACCCGGCGTGCGGCTGCGGCAACTTCCTCGTCATCAGCTACCGGGAGTTGCGCAAGCTGGAACTCGAACTCCTGCGCGTCGTATACCAGGGCGATCTCGACCGCGGCCAGCGCCACCTCGACGTGCATCAGCAGATCACGCTGAACGTGGACCAGTTCCACGGCATCGAGATCGAGGAGTTCCCAGCGCAAATCGCCCAGGTCGCGCTGTGGCTGATCGACCACCAGATGAACGTCGCTGCAAGCGACGAGTTCGGGCAGTATTTCGCGCGGATTCCGCTGGTAGCGACACCGCACATCGTGAATGGCAACGCGTTGCGGGTGGAGTGGTCGGAGGTGCTGCATCCCGAGCGATGCAGTTTCCTGTTCGGGAAT
Source organism: uncultured Lysobacter sp. (assembly GCA_964579785.1). Classification (GTDB taxonomy): domain Bacteria; phylum Pseudomonadota; class Gammaproteobacteria; order Burkholderiales; family Usitatibacteraceae; genus FEB-7. The sequence goes on from CAZOIB010000013.1 coordinate 21,188, forward strand.
CCGCCGTTCGTCGGCGCCATGATCATGGACGACGGGCAAAGGGAAGACATGGCGTCCGTTTTCACCGACCTCAAGGGCTACGGCGTGCTCGACTACGTGAGTGCCTGGTACTGGAAGGCGGCCAGATACGTCGGGACGCTGACGATCCAATGCGCGTTCGTGTCGACCAATTCGATCACGCAAGGGGAACAAGTGGGGCTGCTGTGGGCGCCCTTGATGCAGCGCCTCGGCTTTGCCATCCGCTTCGCGCACCGGACATTCAGATGGTCGAACGAAGCCAAGGGCGTTGCGGCAGTGCATTGCGTGATCGTCGGTTTCCAGCATGGAGGGCCGTCGTCGCGAACCCTCTACGAATACGAGGACATAGCGGGCGAGCCACACGCCACGGCCGCCACCAACATCAATGCCTATCTCGTCGACGGACCCGACGTCTTTCTGCCGAATCGCGCTTCACCGATATGTGCCGTTCCTCCCATGCGTTTTGGCAGCATGCCCCGCGATGGAGGCCACCTGATACTGGACGAGAAAGAGGCTGGGGACTTGTTGGCGGCGGAGCCCGGGGCGCGCGATTTCATTCGCCCGTATACGGGCGCGGAAGAATTCCTCAATGGCTACCGCCGCTATTGCCTTTGGCTGGTGGGAGGTGACCCTGCGCGAATCCGGCAACTCCCGCGTGTGATGGCACGCGTGGAGGCGGTTCGGGAGTTTCGACTTGCCAGCAAGGCGGCAACCACCAGAAAATTCGCAGCGACTCCGACTCTCTTCTGCCAGATCGCACAGCCCAGCACTGACTATCTGCTTGTCCCGGGCGTAAGTTCCGAGCGCCGCAATTTCATTCCTGTCGGATTCCTGCATCCCAATTCGATCGCCAGCAATCTGGTGTTTGTCGTTCCCGACGCGACGCCGATGCACTTCGGCGTCATTTCATCGACCATGCACAACGCCTGGGTCCGCTACACCTGCGGTCGACTCAAGAGCGACTTCCGCTACTCGAAGGATATCGTCTACAACAACTTTCCCTGGCCCGACTCACCTTCCGAATCGGTCACCGCGAAGATCGAGGAGGCCGCCCAGTCGGTGCTCGACGCCCGCGCCGCCCATGCGGGTGCCACGCTAGCCGACCTGTACGACCCGCTCACAATGCCGCCGGACCTCGTGAAGGCGCACCAGAAGCTCGATGCAGCCGTGGATGCCGCCTACGGGCGAAAGGGCCTCAATAACGACGCCGAGCGGGTGGCTTTCCTCTTCGAGCTGTACCAGCGATACACAAGCCTCCTCCCCCCCGAGGGCAAGGCGAAACGGCCTCGCCGCACCCGGACCGTTGGTTAGGCGCCGCGACGATTTCGTCCTTGCATGCCCGGCCGATGCGACCTATACTTTTTATAGGTCATGGCCAGTACCCCTCCCAGCAAGCTCTCCAAGGTCCAGCTTCAGGCCCATATCCGCGCCGTGGCTGTCGACAGCCATCGCGTTTTCTTCACCCTTCACGCGCTCAAGCGCATGAAGGGGCGCCATCTATCCCGCGAGGTTGTCATGAACGTGCTGCGGCTGGGGCGTCTTTATCGGGCGCCGGAGTTCAATCGCGCCAAGGGCAGCCTGGAGTGCAGGATGGAGCATTTCACGGTCGGCATGGACATTGCCGTCGTGGTCGCCGTATCGGACGACGATCCCGACCTCCTGGTCATCACCGCAATGCCAACGGGAAACTGACATGTACAAATTCGACGATGCCGGGCTTCGCAACGTCTGGCTGGCCAACGGCTACACGATCCGCAAGACCGCCTACGGGAAGTCGGTGGCGATCGAGAACGTCGACGGCCTCACGCGGGCGATTTGCCGCGCACTTGCGGGGAAACCGGGCCGGCTGACGGGTTCCGAGTTCCGTTACCTGCGCCTGCACCTGGGCCTCTCCCAGAAGGCGCTCGGCAAGGCATTCGGCAACACGGAACAGGCGATCGCACTCTGGGAGAAGAAGGGCCGCATTCCTCTTTGGGCTGACAAGCACCTGCGGCTGCTCGTGATCGCCAAGGAGGATGGCAACGAGCCCCTCGGCCGCGCACTCGAGCGCCTGGATGTGGTCGAGCGCCTGATTTCGACCCGGTTGGTCGTCGAAGAGACCCGGCGCGGCTGGAAGACCCGGTTCGAGGACGTCGCCGAACCCGCACCCTCCTGAGTGGTCAGGAACCCTCGGCGTCAGACTCCGCTTCGGACCACAGTCCGGGAAACAGGAACCGCAGCGACGCGAACGGGATCGCGAAGGTCACCGGTGCCCGTGTCGTCGGTGAGGACAGCAGGCCGTACCCGAGTAGGCTCGCGAGCACGCGCCTGCCCGTCCTTTCGCCGAGGCCGGTCATGGCGATGAATCGCGATCGGTCGAGCGGACCGGCGATCGAGACGTAGTGCAGGGCTTCGAGCGCCTCCATCTTCACCAGGGACGACTCGCTTCCCATGCGCCACGGGTTGGCGGCTGCCCACGCAAGGACGTCGCGCAAGCGGTCGCGAAAAGCGTCCAGGCGAAGGCGCTCGCGCATGAACACGGCCTGGTCGATGCAGACGTCGAGGAAATACGTGGCGAAGGCCACGAGCTCTTCCTGCGACAGCGGGCCCCGGCCGTCAAGGTCATTGCGCCGCGGCAGGTCCGCGTTGGACAGACGGGCGTAGTACTTCTCCTGCGTGCGAGCGATCCCGCGCATGGGCGACCACAGTCCCTGCGTGAGCCCCATCGCGTGAAGCACGAGGTGTGAATGCAGACGCGCTGCGCGCCCGTTGCCGTCGATGAAGGGATGCACCCATGCGAGCCGGTGGTGACTGCAAGCCAGCCCCACGAGGAGGGCCTCGCGCCCCTTCAGGGTTCCATAGCGCTCGCACCACGCCGACACCAGCGCGGGAACGGCTTCCCACGGCGGCGCGACATGGCGCCCGACGTCGACGTCACGTCGTCGCAGCTCGCCGGGAACGATGGGCTCGCCCTCCTCGGTGAATCGGTCGACCTCCGGCAACTCGCCATAGAGGCATTCGTGCGGACGGAGGACCCAATGCGGCACGAAGAGTTCGTGCGGAGCGGATGCCTGCGTTTCCTGTTCCAGGATCGTCTCGGCCTGCATGTGCGCCAGCGCCAGGCGCTGCTTCCGGGCCAAGGCTTTGTCGGCGTCGAATTCCTGGCGTAACGCGCGTTCGATATCCGACGGCTTCGTGTGTTGCCCCTCGATCCGGTTCGTGTAGTACGAGTTCATGGCCCGCAGCCAGGGAGCAAGAGCTTCGGCGATGGGCCCTCCTGCCAGTGCTGCCAGCCGATGGGATTCCGTCACCAGTTCGGAGGCCTTTTCGACGAGTCGCCCGACTCGGTGCTCCTCAGGAAACAGCGGCTGGAATGCTTCCGGACCCATGGCAGTATTGGACACTCTTTTGGCCAAGTTGTAGGACACTTTACAGAATTGTCAACTATTTGACAAATAAGTGATTTATCGTACTTGAACGCTACTCAGCGCCGATAGACAGGACAGTTAGCTGGACGCTTTATCGACGGCTGTACTCTCCCCTTCCTCATGCCATGAAAACAAAGACGTATCTACTAGTCATGTTTCCTTGATTGGGGTCAACCGGCACGGCCCCCTCCGGGACTCCAATGATCCGTATTCCCGAACTTTCTGGACGACGCCCCTTCCCGGACTTCCCCGATGAACCTCTCCGGAATTCTCGTCGTCGTCCCTCCCGAGCTGCTCCCCGACTGCGCTGCCGATCTCGCGGCCCTTCCCGGGGTCGAGGTCCACCACACCGATCCCGTCACCGGCCGCCTCATCGTCGTGCAGGAAGCAATCGACGTCGACGCGGAAGTGGCGGGCCTGCTTGCGATCAAGGCGCGCCCCCACGTGCGGGCGGCCGAGATGGTCTATCACTACTTCGCCAATGAGGGAGAAGAATCATGACGAGCCTCACCCGCCGCGCGTTCCTGAAATCGAGTGTCGCCGCCTCCGCCGCCGCGACGGTGGGCCTGCCCGTGAGCCAGGCGGTACTCGCGCAGGCGAGGACCGCGGAAGCCGGCTGGCAGTGGGACAAGGCCGTGTGCCGCTTCTGCGGCACGGGCTGCGGCATCCAGGTCGCGACCGCCGGCGGCAAGATCGTCGCCACCAAGGGCGACCCTGCGGCGCCCGTGAACCGCGGCCTGAACTGCATCAAGGGCTACTTCAACGGCAAGATCCTCTACGGCGCCGACCGCCTGACGCAGCCGCTCATGCGCATGAAGGACGGCAAGTTCGACAAGAAGGGGCCCTTCGTTCCCGTCACCTGGCAGGTGGCCATGGACGAGATGGAGCGCCAGTTCCGCAAGGCCTATGGCGAGAAGGGGCCGGCGGGCGTGGCCATCATCGGCTCCGGCCAGTACACGATCCAGGAAGGCTACGTGGCCGCGAAACTCATGAAGGCGGGCTTCCGCTCCAACAACCTCGACCCGAACGCGCGCCATTGCATGGCGAGCGCGGTGGCGGCGTTCATGCAGACCTTCGGCATCGACGAGCCGGCAAACGTGTACGACGACATCGAACTGGCCGACACCATGGTGCTGTGGGGCGCCAACATGGCCGAAGCCCACCCGGTGCTGTGGTCGCGCATCACCGACCGCAAGCTCACCGCGAAGGACACGAAAGTGGTGAACCTCACCACCTATCGCAACATGAGCTCCGACCTCGCGGACCTCGAGATCGTGATGGCACCCTCCTCCGACCTCGCGATCCAGAACTACATCGCCCGCGAACTCATTGCGCGCAACGCCGTGAACTGGGACTTCGTGAAGAAGCATTGCGTCTTCGCCACCGGCCCGACCGACATCGGCTACGGGATGCGCCCGACTTCGAAATTCGCCTTCGACGCGGAAAAGGACGTGCAGGCGAAGGAGCTCGAGGTGACCCTCGGCAAGGCCGAGGCGATCGCACAGCGCCGCCAGCCCGGGGAGAAGGTGGCGCAGAAGAACCGCACCAGCGCCGGCAGGCACTGGCTCATCTCCTTCGAGGACTTCAAGAAGGGGCTGGAGCCGTACACGCTCGACTTCGTGGCCGGGATCGCCAAGGGCGACGCCGACGAGCCGATGGAGAAGTTCAAGGCGAAGCTCGTGCAGCTTGCCGACCTCTACGCCGACTCGAAGCGCAACACCCTGTCGTTCTGGACGATGGGCTTCAACCAGCACCAGCGCGGCGTGTGGGTGAACGAGCAGAACTACATGATCCATTTGCTGCTCGGCAAGCACGGCACGCCAGGCAACGGAGCCTTCTCGCTCACGGGACAACCGTCCGCCTGCGGCACCGCCCGGGAAGTCGGCACGTTTTCGCACCGCCTGCCGGCGGACATGGTCGTGGACAACCCCGCGCACCGGGCGCTCACCGAGAAGACCTGGAAGCTGCCGGGCAAGACCCTCAACCCGAAGCCGGGCAGCGACATCATGGGAATCCTTCGCGACCTCGAGGACGGGAGCGTGAAGTTCCTCTGGGTGCAGGTGACCAACCCCTTCCAGTCCTCGCCCAACGCCAACCACTGGCTGAAGGCGGCGCGCGAGATGGACAACTTCATCGTCGTGGCCGACTGCTACCCGACGCTCTCGGGGAAGGTGGCGGACCTGGTGCTGCCGGCGGCGATGATCTTCGAGAAGTGGGGTGCCTACGGCAACGCCGAGCGGCGCACGCAGATGTGGCGCCAGCAGGTGGATGCGCCGGGAGAGGCGCGCACCGACATCTGGATGATGCTGGAGTTCGCCAAGCGGTTCAAGGTCGGTGAGGTGTGGGGCGAGAAGCCGCTGCCGGGCCTCAAGGTGGATGGATACGCCGACGGCAAGCTCCCGGATGTCATGGAACAGGCGCGGGCGATGGGCTACAGGCCCGAGCAGAATCTCTACGAGGCGCTCTTCGCCACGCCGGAGAACCGCAAGTTCGCCTGGCCCGACCCGGTGGCAAAAGGCAAGGCCAATGCAACCGTCAAGGCGCTGGGCGAGAACTGGTTCGTCGAGAAGGCGCTCTTCGAGGAGTACGCGCAGTTCGGCCGCGGGCACCATCACGACCTTGCGGAATTCGACGTGTACTTCCGCGACGACGTGCGCGGGCTGCGCTGGCCGGTGGTCAATGGCAAGGAAACCAGGTACCGCTTCGTCGAGGGCCACGACCCCTACGTGAAGGCGGGCGAGGGCTTCAACTTCTACGGCGGCGCGTTCAAGGCGCTGCCGACCGGCAACCTGGACGCGGTCACCGAGCCCAAGCCCACGCCGCTCCCGGGCAAGGCCAAGATCTTCTTCCGGCCGTACGCGGAGCCGGTGGAGCAACCCGACAAGGCCTACGACCTGTGGCTTTGCACCGGGCGCATCCTGGAGCACTGGCATACCGGCTCGATGACCCGCCGCGTGCAGGAACTCAACCGCGCCGCCCCGTCCGCCGTGCTGTACATGCACCCGAAGGACGCCGAGAGCCGCGGCATCAAGCGCAACGATGCGGTCTGGGTCGATTCGCGCCGCGACAGGATCAAGCTCGTGGTCGACACCAAGGGACGCAACCAGATGCCGCGCGGCTCCGTGTTCGCGGCGTTCTTCGACGAGTCTCTCCTCATCAACAAGCTGGTGCTCGACGCCGTCGACCCGATCTCGCGCGAAACCGACTTCAAGAAGTGCGC
>CAZOIB010000014.1:0-1895 GCA_964579785.1 uncultured Lysobacter sp.
CCCCGTCGGGTGCCAGCCCTTCCGCACGACCACTTCCTGAACCGCGAGCTGCAGACGCTGGAGTTCAACCGGCGCGTGCTCGCGCAGGCCGAGGAACGCGCAACACCCGCGCTCGAGCGGCTGCGCTTCCTCTGCATCGTCTCGTCCAACATGGACGAGTTCTTCGAGATCCGCGTGGCCGGCCTCAAGGAGCAGCTGAAGCTGGGCGCCAATGCTCCCGAGGCCGACGGGCTGCCGCCGCGGGAGACGTTTGCGCGTGTGGTGCCCATCGCTCGCGCGCTCGTCGATCGCCAGTACACGCTGTTGAACGAGACGGTCCTGCCGGCATTGGCGGCGGCGGGCGTGCGCTTCCTGCGTCGCGGCGAATGGACGCCGGCGCAGCAGGAGTGGGTGCGCGAGTTCTTCTTCCGCGAGATGATGCCGGTGCTCACCCCCATCGGGCTCGATCCCGCGCATCCGTTCCCGCGCGTGTTCAACAAGAGCCTGAACTTCGCCGTGGCCCTGGACGGGCGCGATGCCTTCGGGCGCGACTCGCGCGCCGCCATCGTGCAGGCGCCGCGCGTGCTGCCGCGCGTGATCCGCCTGCCCAAGGGTGTCGCGAGCGGAGAGCACGACTTCATCTTCCTCACCTCGGTGCTGCACGCGCACGTGGGCGAGCTCTTCTCCGGCATGAACGTGGTGGGCTGCCACCAGTTCCGCGTCACGCGCAACTCCGACCTCTTCGTCGAGGAGGAGGAGGTCAAGGACCTGAAGAAGGCCCTGCAGGGCGAGTTGCCGCAGCGCCACCTCGGCGACGCGGTGCGCCTGGAAGTGGACGACACGATGACCGCGCCGATGGCGACCTTCCTGCTCGAGCAGCTGGGGCTGGAGGAAGTGGACCTCTACCGCGTGAAGGGACCGGTGAACCTGGTGCGGCTGATGAACGTGCCCGACCAGGTCGACCGTCCGGAACTCAAGTACCGGGTCTTCCATCCGGGGCTGCCCAAGGCGCTCGCGAAGTCCAAGGACATCTTCGAGACCCTGCACAAGGGCGACGTGCTGCTGCACCGCCCGTTCCAGTCCTTCGCGCCGGTGATCGACTTCATCCGCGACGCGGCGGTGGACCCGCAGGTGGTCGCCATCAAGCAGACCGTGTACCGCACCGGAACCGACTCGGTGATCATGAAGACGCTGATCGACGCCGCGCGCGCCGGCAAGGAAGTGACCGTCGTCGTCGAGCTGATGGCGCGTTTCGACGAGGAGGCCAACATCAACTGGGCGGCCAAGCTCGAGGAGGTCGGCGCCCACGTGGTCTACGGCGTGGTCGGGCACAAGACGCATGCGAAGATGGCGCTGGTGGTGCGGCGCGAGGAGGGCCGGCTGATGCGCTACGTCCACCTCGGCACCGGCAACTACCACCCGCGCACGGCGCGCCTCTACACCGACTTCGACCTCCTCACCAGCAAGCCCGAGATCTGCGCCGACGTGAACGAGGTCTTCCAGCAGCTGACCGGGCTGGGCAAGGCCACGAAGCTGCGCCATGTCTGGCAGGCGCCGTTCACCCTGCACCCGCGCGTCCTCGATGCGATCGCGAACGAGACGCGCAATGCGCGCGCCGGCAAGCCCGCGGCCATCTTCGCCAAGATGAACGCGCTCCTCGAGCCCGGCGTCATCGAGGCCCTGTACCGGGCCTCGCAGGCGGGAGTCAAGGTCGATCTCGTGGTGCGCGGCGTCTGCGCGCTGCGCCCGGGGGTGCCCAGGCTCTCCGAGAACATCCGCGTGCGCTCGATCGTCGGGCGCTTTCTCGAGCACACGCGCGTCTTCCGCTTCGCCAACGGCGGCCAGGAGAAGGTGTGGCTGTCGAGCGCGGACTGGATGGACCGCAACTTCTTCCGCCGCATCGAGCTCGCGTTCCC
>CAZOIB010000015.1:0-2896 GCA_964579785.1 uncultured Lysobacter sp.
ACGCAAGCTGGTGCTGGGCATCGCCGACGGCCGCATGCGGGTCGACGGCCGCGAGATCTACACCGCCACCGACCTCAAGGTCGGCCTCTTCACCTCCACGGAGGCCTTCTGATGCGACGCGTCGTCATCACCGGTCTCGGCATCGTCTCCTGCCTCGGCAACGACAAGGCCGCGGTGACCGAGTCCCTGAAGGAAATGCGTTCGGGCATCACCCATCAACCCGAGTACGCGGCGATGGGGTTCCGCAGCCACGTCGCCGGCGCCCCGGTCATCGACCTCGACGCCGCGATCGACCGCAAGGTGCGCCGCTTCATGGGCCCGGCCGCGGCCTACGCCTACGTGGCGATGCAGGACGCCATCGCGGACGCGGGGCTCACGCCCGAGATGGTCTCCAACCCGCGCACGGGACTCATCACCGGTTCCGGCGGCGGCTCGCCGCAAAACCAGCTCGAGGCGAACGACACCGCCCGCAGCAAGGGCATCAAGCGCATCGGGGCGTTCATGGTGCCGCGCACCATGACCAGCACCACCTCGGCCTGCCTGGCCACGCCCTTCGGGATCAAGGGCATCAACTTCAGCATCGGCTCGGCCTGCGCGACGAGCGCGCACTGCATCGGCGAGAGCGCCGAGAAGATCGCGCTGGGCAGGCAGGACGTGATGTTCGCCGGCGGCGGCGAGGAGCTGCACTGGTCGCTTTCCTGCCTGTTCGATGCGATGGGCGCGCTGTCCTCCCGGCGCAACGACACGCCCACGCAGGCCTCGCGCGCCTACGACGCCGACCGCGACGGCTTCGTGATCGCCGGCGGCGGCGGCATGGTGGTGCTCGAGGAGTACGAGCACGCGCGACAGCGCGGCGCCACGATCTACGCGGAAGTCGCGGGCTACGGCGCGACGTCCGACGGCTACGACATGGTGGCACCCTCCGGCGAGGGCGCCGTGCGCTGCATGCGGATGGCGCTCGGAAACGTGCAGGGCCCGGTGGACTATCTCAACACGCACGGCACCTCGACGCCGGTGGGCGACGTGGCCGAACTGCGTGCGATCCGCGAGACCTTCTCGCCCCTGGGCGCCGCGCCGCCCTTCTCGTCGACCAAGTCGCTGTCGGGCCACTCCCTGGGCGCCGCCGGCGTGCAGGAGGCGATCTACTGCCTGCTGATGATGGCGGGCGGCTTCATCGCCGGTTCGGCCAACGTGACGGCAAGGGACCCGGAGGTCGGCGACCTGCCCCTCGTCACCGAGACGCGCGATGCCCGGCTCGCCACCGTGATGTCGAATTCGTTCGGTTTCGGGGGAACCAACGCCACGCTGGTGCTGCGCAAGGTGTAGTGGCCTAAAATGGCCGCATGATCGGCATCCTCCTCGTCTCCCACGGCGCCTTCGGCGAAAGCCTCATCCACTGCGCGAGCCACGTCCTCGGCAAGCGCCCCCTCTACGTGCGCCAGCTGGGGGTGACGGTCCACGACGATCCGGAGGAGATCCTCCCGACCGCCCGCGACCTGATCCGCTTCCTCGACCAGGGCCAGGGCGTGCTGGTGATGACGGACATCTACGGCGCCACGCCCGCGAACATCGCCGCGCGACTCCTCGAGCCGGGGCGCGTCGAAGGCATCGCGGGCGTGAACCTGCCGATGTTGATCCGCGCCCTCACCTACCGCAACGAGCCACTCGAGCTGGTGGTCGGCAAGGCGCTCTCCGGCGGCACCGAGGGCGTGACCCGCATGCCCGCGGCGGCCTGAGGAGGGCGCCGCCCATGCAGAAGCAGGTCGTCGAGATCGTCAACAAGCTCGGGCTGCACGCGCGGGCCTCCGCCAAGCTCACGCAGACCGCCGCGAAATTTCCCTGCAGCGTGCACCTCTCGCGCAACGGCAAGCGGGTCAACGCGAAGAGCATCATGGGCGTGATGATGCTGGCCGCGGGCAAGGGTGCGTCGGTGGAGATCGAGACCGACGGGCCCCAGGAGGACGAAGCCCTCGCCGCACTCGCGAAGCTGATCGCCGACAAGTTCGACGAAGGCGAATAGGGCCCCGACCGCCATGGCCGCCGACGGACCCGCTCCCGGACCCAGCAACGTCTGCTTCACGATGCACGGCATCGGCGTGTCCGGCGGCATCGCCATCGGGCACGCGCACCTGTTCCTCGGCATGTCCACCGAGGTGGACCACTACGAGATTCCCGCGTACGACGTGAGCCGCGAGCAGCGCCGCTACGACCGTGCCGTGAAGGAAGTGCGCGACGAGCTGAAGGAGCTCGCCGACAGCGTGCGCCACAGCGCCTCTTCCGAGCTGGCTCCGTTCGTGAACGTGCACCTGATGCTGCTCGAGGACAGTGCGTTCTCGGAGGCGCCGCGCGGGATCATCAAGGAGCAGCGCTGCAACGCCGAGTGGGCGCTGCGCGCGCAGCTGGACGAGTTGACCGCCCAGTTCGACGAGATCGAGGACGAGTACCTGCGCGAGCGCGAAGCGGACGTGCGCCAGGTGGCCGAGCGCGTGCTCTCGGCGCTGGCGGGCTCCAGGCGGCGCATCGCCATCAAGCCCACGCGCCAGGACGCGGACATGATCCTCGTCGCGCGCGACCTCTCGCCCGCCGACGTGATCCTCTTCCGCGAGCACCCGTTCGCGGCGTTCGTGACCGACATGGGCGGTGCGACGTCGCACACGGCGATCATCGCCCGCTCGCTCGCCATTCCCGCCATCGTGGCGCTCCACCACTCGCGCACGATGATCCGCGAGGACGAGCTGATCATCGTCGACGGCGTGCAGGGCGTGCTCATCGTCAACCCCGACCGCGCCGTCCTCGCGGAGTACCGCCTCAAGCAGAACCAGGCGAAGCTCGAGCGCGACAAGCTGAAGCGCCTGAAGACGGCGCCGGCGGCCACGCTCGACGGGACGAACGTGCA
>CAZOIB010000016.1:0-7472 GCA_964579785.1 uncultured Lysobacter sp.
GAGGTGGTGCTGCGCCAGGACCGCCCCAGCACGGTCGCCAACATCGAGGTGCACGGGATCGGCGGCACCGAGCAGACCGAAGGCGAGGACCCGGCCGGGGCGCTCGCCGCATTCCTCGACTTCGTGGGCAAGGACCCGCTCGTCGCCTTCCACGCGCCTTTCGACGCGATGATGCTGCGCCGCGCCATCGAGCAGCACCTCGGCGTCCCCTTCAAGCGGCAATGGCTGGATCTGGCCGACATCGCCCCGCTCGTGTGGCCCAGGTACGCGAGCCGGCTCTCCGGCCTGGACGCCTGGCTGGAGGCATTCAACATTCCCGTCGCCTTCCGGCACCGCGCCATCGCCGATTGCCTGGTGACCGCACAGCTCCTGCTCATGGTGCAGCCGCAGGCGCGCAGCATCGGCGCGGCGACGGCAGGACAGTTGCTCGGGCTTTCCGGCGCCGACCGCTGGCTCTCGCCGATCTAGGGGCGTTGTTGACAACGCGGGGGCCGCGCCACTCTACTAGGCCCGGTCGGGCGGCAAGTGCCGCCGTAAACGCCTGCCATCCGCACCCGGGGAAGCCATGTCGAAGCCGAGCCTGCGCACCAACCGCATCGTCGCGCTGTTCCTGCTCGCGTGCCTCCTCTTCAACTATCCGGTGCTGGCCCTCTTCAACGTGGGGGCCACGGCGGCCGGGGTGCCGGTACTTTACGTCTACATCTTCGCCGCCTGGGGCCTCGTGATCGCGCTGGCGGCGGTGGTCATCGAGGGCGGGACCTAGGGACACGCGATGCTGCAAGGCTGGTTCATCGTCGCGACGTCGTTCGCCTACATCGGGCTCCTGTTCGCGGTCGCGTGGTTCGCCGACAAGCGCGCGGCCGAGGGCCGCTCGATCATCTCCAACGCCTGGGTGTACAGCCTGTCGCTCGCGGTCTACGCGACGGCATGGACCTTCTATGGCAGCGTGGGACGCGCGGCGACCGACGGGGTGGGCTTCCTGCCCATCTACCTGGGGCCCACGCTCACGATGCTGTTCGGCTGGTTCGTGCTGCGCAAGATGGTGCGCATCGCGCGCCTGAACCGCACCACGTCGCTCGCCGACTTCGTGGCGTCGCGCTACGGCAAGAGCGCCCTCATCGGGGGGCTGGTCACCGTGATCGCGGTGATCGGCATCCTGCCCTACATCTCGCTGCAGCTGAAGGCGGTGTCCACCAGCTTCCAGATACTGCTCGGGTACCCGCACATCGTCATGCCGCCGAAGGCGGGCACCCTGGTCGTGATGCAGGACACCGCGTTCTACGTCGCGATGTTCATGGCCCTCTTCGCCATCGCCTTCGGCACGCGCCAGCTGGACGCCGCCGAGCGCCACGAGGGGATGGTGGCCGCCGTCGCGTTCGAGTCGCTGGTGAAGCTCGTCGCCTTCCTGGCCGTGGGCATCTACGTCGCGTTCTTCATGTACGACGGGCTGGGGGACATCTTCGCGCGCGCCGCGAAGCGGCCCGACCTGGACGTGCTCATGGCACCGCTCGGGGGAGCCGCGGGCAGCTACGCGAGCTGGGTGTGGCTCACCGTGCTCTCCATGCTCGCCATCGTCTTCCTGCCGCGGCAGTTCCAGGTGGCGGTGATCGAGAACACCGACGAACGCCACCTGAAGCGCGCGGCGTGGCTCTTCCCGCTCTACATGCTGGCGATCAACATCTTCGTTCTGCCGATCGCCTTCGGCGGGGTGCTGCACTTTCCGCAGGGCGACGTCGATGCCGACACCTTCGTCCTCACGCTGCCGATGGTCGAGAGGGCGGAGGGGCTGGCGCTCCTCGTGTTCATCGGCGGGCTGTCGGCCGCCACCGGCATGGTGATCGTCGAGACGATCGCGCTCTCGACGATGGTCTGCAACGATCTCGTGATGCCCCTCCTGCTGCGCATCCGTGCCTTCCGGCTCACCGAGCAGCGCGACCTCTCGAGCCTGGTGCTCGACATCCGCCGCGCGGCCATCGTGGCGATCCTCATGGGCGGCTACTTCTACTACCTCCTCGCCGGCGAGGCCTACGCCCTGGTCTCGATCGGTCTCGTCTCGTTTGCCGCGGTGGCGCAGGTCGCGCCCGCCATGTTCGGCGGGCTCTACTGGAAGGGTGGAACGAGAACCGGCGCGTTGGCCGGGCTGCTGGCGGGATTCTCGGTGTGGATGTACACGCTCCTGCTGCCGGCCTTCGCCAAGTCGGGATGGCTCGGCGTGGAACTCCTCGAGCGCGGGCCGTGGGGGATCGAGCTGCTGCGGCCCACGCAGCTCTTCGGCCTGGCCGGCCTCGACCAGATCACGCATGCGATGATCTGGAGCATGATCGCCAACGTGGGTGCTTACGTGATCGGCTCGGTGTCGCGCCGCCAGAGCGCGGCCGAGCACGCGCAGGCCACGCTGTTCGTCGACGTGTTCATGCAGACGGGCGAGCCGGGGTCCGCCTGGCGCGGCGCGACCTCCGCCTCGGCGCTGCAGACGCTGGTGGGCCGTTTCCTCGGTCCCGCTCGCGCGGTCGAGCTCTTCACGGCCTACGCCCACCAGCGCGGCGTGCAGAGCGTGGAAGAGCTCGAGGGCGATCGCGACCTGGTGCGCTTTGCCGAGCTGCAGCTCGCCGGCACGATCGGCGCGGCTTCCGCGCGGACGATGGTGGCGACTGTCGCGCAGGAGGAGCCCCTCGGCCTTGAGGAGGTGATGTCGATCATCGACGAGGCCTCGCAGATGATCGCCTACAGCCACCGGCTGGAAGAGAAGCAGCAGGAACTCGAGGACGCCACGAGGAGCCTGCAGGCGGCCAACGAGCGCCTGAAGGAACTCGACCGCCTCAAGGACGACTTCATCTCCACCGTCACGCACGAGTTGCGCACGCCGCTCACCTCCATCCGCGCCTTCTCCGAGATCCTGCACGACAACCCGGATCTCGAGCAGGCCGAGCGCCAGCGCTTTCTCGGACTCGTGATCAAGGAGTCGGAGCGCCTCACGCGCCTCATCAACCAGGTGCTCGATCTCGCCAAGATCGAATCGGGGCTCGCGGAGTGGCGCTCGGCGGAAATCGACGTGCGCGAGGTCGTATTGGAGGCGGTGAGTGCCACGAGCGCCATCTTCCGGTCGCGCGGCGTGCAGGTCGAGGCGCGGTTGCCTCCGGCCGTGCCGGCGGTCATGGCCGACCGCGACCGCCTGATGCAGGTGCTGCTGAACCTGCTGTCCAATGCCGTCAAGTTCTGCACGCCGGGATCCGGTCGGGTCGAGGTCCGTCTTACCCGCGTCGCATCCGGCTTGCGCGTGGAGGTCGAAGACAACGGGGTGGGCATCAGCGCCGAGAACCAGGCGATGATCTTCGAGAAGTTCCGGCAGGTGGGCGACACGCTCACCGAGAAGCCCGCGGGCACGGGGCTGGGTCTCGCCATCTGCCGGCGCATCATCGACCACTTCGGCGGGAGCCTCGGCGTGCAGAGCGAGCCCGGCCGCGGATCGGTGTTCTCCTTCGAGCTGCCCGTGGTGTCCGGCGCCGGTGATGCCGCGCGGCTCGTGGCCAACGCATAGGGCATGCCGTGGCCAAGCGCGTGCTGATCGCCGAGGACGAACCGAGCATCGTCACCTCACTCGAGTTCCTGATGGGTCGCAACGGCTTCGAGACGCGCGTCGCACGCGACGGAGTGGAAGCGCTGGCGCTGCTCGCGACCTTCCGTCCGCACCTCGTGTTGCTCGACATCATGCTGCCGCGGCGCAGCGGCCTGGAAATCTGCCGGCTCATCCGGGCGGATGCCTCGCTTGCGGGAACGCGGGTCCTCATGCTGACCGCGATGGGCGGGAGCCGCGACGTCGGGCAGGGCCTCGCGGCAGGCGCCGACGACTACCTCTCCAAGCCGTTCTCGACCCAGGAGCTGGTCTCCCGCGTGCAGGCGCTGCTGGAGGACCCCGTGCTGCGCCTGGCCCCCGGGGCGGCGAAGGAGTCGACATGAATTCCACGCCGCCACCCGCCACGGCAGTCACCGAGCCTACCGTCTACGTGATCGACGACGACGAGTCGATCCGCGAGCTTCTCACCTGGCTCATGAAGCGCAACGCCATCCGCGTCGAGGCGTTTCCCAACGCCAGGAGCTTTCTCAAGACCTACCGCCCCGGCGCCCCGGGTTGCCTGGTCCTCGATCTCTACATGCCGGGCATGAGCGGGCTCGACCTGCAGCAGTACCTGAAGGAGACCGGGATCGAGATGCCGGTCATTTTCCTTTCGGGCCGTGCCGACGTTCCCAAGGCCGTTGCCGCGGTGAAGAGCGGCGCAATCGACTTCATCGAGAAGCCCTTCGACTATCGCCAGATCGTGGAACTGGTGCGCGAATGCATCCGCCGCGATGCCGACACGCGGGCGGGCCGCGAGGAGGCGCGCCGCCGCGCCGAGCGTCTGGCGACACTGTCGCAGCGCGAGCGGGAAGTGCTGGAGCACGTGATCGCCGGCAAGGTGAACCGCCTGATCGCCGAGGAAATGGCCATTTCCATCAAGACCGTGGAAGCGCACCGCGCCAGGATCATGGAGAAGCTCGCGGTCAATTCGGTCGCGGAGCTGGTCCAGGCCACCCTCGGGGCACGGGCGCAGGAGCGGCCAGGTGGGGGCGAAGGTGGGGGCGGCTCCTCCGGCTAGGGTATACCCCTATTGCGGGGCACTGGACCGGCGCATTACGATCCTGCACGTTTAGGAGGAGGGCCACCCAAGAAGAACAACCGGCCAGCGCCCGGCCAATCCCCGAAAGAGGGATGGCGGGGCGCCAGGCGCCGGACGTGCCACTGGCCCTGACGAAGTCGTTTCCGCAGAAGACGATCCAACGAGGAGGAACGTGATGCAGCTCACGCAGAAGCACATAGACTATTGGCAAAAGAACCTGAGATTGACGGCGATTCTGCTCGTCATTTGGTTCGTCGCCACCTTCGTCCTGGCCTGGTACGCGATCCCGCTCGCCGAGATCAAGATCTTCGGCTGGCCTTTCTCGTTCTACATGGCCGCCCAGGGCTCGCTCATCATCTATGTGGTCATCATCGGCTACTACGCCTGGACGATGAACAAGGCCGACCTTGAGCACGGTGTCCACGAAGGGGAGCTCGACTAATGGCCGCGACCAGTCAGAAATCATTCACGCAGCAACTGAAGAAGTACTACAGCTTCTACACGGGCGGCTTCATCCTGTTCGTCGTGCTCCTCGCCATCGGCGAGCAGATGGGCATGTCGACCAAGTGGATCGGCTACTGCTTCCTGTTCTTCACGATCCTGCTCTATGCCGGCATCGGCATCATGAGCCGCACGCTGGAGGTCGCGGAATACTACGTGGCAGGCCGGCGCGTGCCCGCGTTCTTCAACGGCATGGCCACGGGCGCGGACTGGATGAGCGCTGCCTCCTTCATCGGCATGGCCGGCACGCTCTACCTCACCGGTTTCCAGGGGCTGTCGTTCATCATGGGCTGGACCGGCGGCTACGTGCTGGTCGCGCTTCTGCTCGCGCCCTACCTGCGCAAGTTCGGGCAGTTCACCATTCCCGACTTCCTCGGCGCGCGCTACGGCGGCAACATCGTGCGCTCGCTGGGCGTCATCGCCGCGATCATCGCCTCGTTCACCTATGTCGTGGCGCAGATCTACGGCGTCGGCCTCATCACCAGCCGCTTTACGGGGCTGGAGTTCGGGATCGGCGTGTTCGTGGGCCTCGCGGGCATCCTCGTCTGCTCGTTCCTGGGCGGCATGAAGGCGGTCACGTGGACGCAGGTCGCGCAGTACGTGATCCTGATCATCGCCTACATGATCCCGGTGGTCTGGCTGTCGGTGAAGCACACCGGCGTGCCGCTGCCGCAGCTGGTCTACGGCACGGTTCTCGAGAAGGTGACGCAGCGCGAGAAGGTCCTGACCAACGACCCGGGCGAGAAGCAGG
Source organism: uncultured Lysobacter sp. (assembly GCA_964579785.1). Taxonomy (GTDB): domain Bacteria; phylum Pseudomonadota; class Gammaproteobacteria; order Burkholderiales; family Usitatibacteraceae; genus FEB-7. The sequence goes on from CAZOIB010000016.1 coordinate 5,908, forward strand.
TGCGGCAGATCTTCGCCGACCGTGCCAAGGCCGCGGATGACAAGATCAAGGCCCTGCCCGCTTCCTACCAGACCGAGAAGGATGCGGTCGCGAAGAAGCTCGAGGACCTGAAGGCGGCAAACGCGCCCAAGGGCGACCTGGAAGCGGCCGAAAAGGCGGTGAAGGCATTCCCGGCCGACGCCAAGGCGGCCGAGGCGAAGTGGAAGGCCGACAAGGCGGGCGCCACAAGCCGCAGCGGTCCGCCGCTGCCGCATGGCACTCCCTACCCGGGCAAGGACGAGAAGGCCCGCGACACCACCCGGCTCAACTTCATCGGCGTCGTCTTCTGCATGATGTTCGGCACCGCCGCTCTGCCGCACATTCTCATGCGCTACTACACGACGCCCTCGGTGCATGAGGCGCGCGTGTCGGTGTTCTGGTCGCTCTTCTTCATCTTCCTGCTCTACTTCACCGCGCCTGCGCTGGCAGTGCTGGCCAAGTTCGACGTCTACACGCTGATCGTGGGGTCGAAGTTCGCCGATCTACCAGCCTGGGTGAATGCGTGGCGAACGGTGGATCCATCGCTGTTGAGCATCACCGACATCAACAAGGACGGCATCGTGCAGCTGGCGGAGATCGTCATCGGTGGCGACCTCATCGTGCTGGCGACTCCCGAAATCGCGGGCCTGCCCTACGTCGTATCGGGCCTGGTGGCGGCGGGCGGACTTGCCGCGGCGCTCTCGACCGCGGACGGACTGCTGCTCACGATCGCCAACGCGCTGTCGCATGACCTCTACTACAAGATGATCAACCCGAACGCCTCTCCGGGCATGCGCATCACGGTGTCGAAGATCCTGCTGCTGGGCGTGGCGGTCGTCGCCGCCTACGTGACGTCGCTCAAGCCGGGGAACATCCTGTTCCTCGTCGGCGCGGCGTTCTCGATCGCGGCCTCGGCGTTCTTCCCGGCGCTGGTGATGGGCATCTTCTGGAAGCGCGCTTCGAAGATCGGCGCGATTGCGGGAATCGTCGCGGGGCTTGGAGTGTGCCTGTACTACATGGTCCACACCTACCCGGTGTTCATCCAGTGGTTTGGCACCACGCCGATACAGAAGTGGTGGGGGCTGGACCCGATCTCCGCAGGGATGTTCGGCGTGCCGGTCGGCATCATCACCATCTTCGTGGTGAGCCTGGTGACGCCGGCGCCCGACAAGGAGGTGCAGGAACTGGTGGACCACGTCCGTTACCCGAACCTCGAAGGCGACATCGACACGCGGGGCGCCTGAGCCTTCGCGCACCGTGGCACAATGGGCCCGCGCCAACTGGCGCGGGCCTTTTTCATTCATGGATCCAGAATTCCTCCTCAGGGCCCTCAAGGCCATCGTCGAAGTCGCCGGCTTCGCCTATCTCGGGCAGGGCCTGGTCGCGGTGTTCTCCGGCGCCCGCCGCGAGCAGAACGTGATCTTCCAGGTTTTCCGGATCGTGACCGGGCCAGTCACGCGCACGGTCCGCCTCCTCATGCCGAAATTCATCCCCGACCGGCACGTGCCGTTCGTCGCCTTCGGGCTGCTGCTCTGGGTGTGGATCTT
>CAZOIB010000017.1:0-2055 GCA_964579785.1 uncultured Lysobacter sp.
GGAGCTGGAGGACACCAAGACCGACATCGGCTGGGGCCACCAGATCCGCTCCTACGTGCTGGACCAGTCACGCATCAAGGACCTGCGCACCAACTACGAGGTGGGCAACACCCAGGCCGTCCTCGACGGCGACCTCGACGACTTCATCGCCGCTTCGCTGAAGCAGGGGGTCTGACCGACATGGGGAATGCTTGTCAGCGGAACTGGGGCTGCTGCGTTGACATCCCATATGGATACGAACGCGCAGCAGCGAACGGTAGATCTGAAACACAGAGGGAGCAGAGGGAACACAGAGGATGTGTTTCCGGAGCTGTCACGGGAAATCATCGGGTGTGCGATGTCGGTTCACAGCGCACTCGGCCCGGGATTGCTGGAAAGCGCCTACGAAGCCTGCCTCTGCCGCGAGTTCTTGCACCGGGGAATTTCCTTCGAAAGGCAGGTCGTCTTGCCAGTTGTCTACAAGGGCCTGAAGCTGGATTGTGGATATCGGCTGGATCTGACCGTAAGCGATCGTGCGATTGTCGAAGTGAAAGCGGTCCATTCCCTGACGCTGATTCATCGAGCGCAATTGATCACTTACCTGCGCCTGTCGGACAAGCGCCTCGGCTTGCTGATCAACTTCAACGTCTGCCATCTCCGCGATGGAGTGATGCGCCTCGTCGTCTAGTCATTTCCTGCCTTTCCTCTGTGTTGCCTCTGTGTCCTCTGTGTTGAAAGCCCCTATGCCCATGGATCCCACCGCGCCCCCCTCTCCCGCTCCCGCCGACGAGAACCAGATCATCGCGGAGCGGCGCGCCAAGCTCGCCCGGCAGCGCGAGAAGGGCCAGGCGTTTCCGAATGACTTCCGTCGCGAGCACCTGTCGTCCGATCTGCACGGCGCCTGGGGCGGCAAGTCCAAGGAGGAACTCGAGACCGCGCCGCCGCGCGCCTGCGTGGCCGGGCGGATGATGCTGAAGCGCCTCATGGGCAAGGCCTCGTTCGCCACACTGCAGGACATGGACGGGCGCATCCAGGTCTACGTGAAGGCCGATGCCATCGGCGCCGAGGCGTACGAGGACTTCAAGCACTGGGACCTGGGCGACATCGTGGGCGCCGAGGGCACCCTCTTCCGCACGAAGACCGGCGAACTCACCATCCAGGTTTCCTCGATCCGCCTGCTCGCCAAGTCGCTGCGGCCATTGCCGGACAAGTTCCATGGCCTCGCGGACATGGAAGCGCGCTACCGCAACCGCGCCGTCGATCTCATCGTCACGCCGGAATCGCGCGACACCTTCATCAAGCGCTCGAGGCTGGTGCAGGCGATCCGCGAGTTCTTCGTGGCCCGCGGCTACCTCGAGGTCGAGACGCCGATGATGCATCCCATCCCCGGGGGCGCCGCGGCGAAGCCCTTCAAGACCCACCACAACGCGCTCGACATGGAGCTCTACCTGCGCATCGCGCCGGAGCTCTACCTCAAGAAGCTCGTGGTCGGCGGGCTCGAGAAGGTCTTCGAGATCAACAGGAACTTCCGCAACGAGGGCATCAGCACCCGCCACAACCCCGAGTTCACGATGATCGAGTTCTACGAGGCCTACCGGGACTACCGTTACCTCATGGACCTCACCGAGGAGCTGCTGCGCGAGTGCGCCGCCAAGGTGGTGGGCAAGACGGTCCTCGACTACCAGGGCGCGACGATCGACCTCGCGCAGCCCTTCGACCGCCTCACCATGGCCGAGGCGATCGCCAAGTACAACCCGAAGTACCCGCTCGCCGAACTGGCAAGGCCGGAATACCTCAAGGCCGCGCTCGGCCCCTACGCGATCGAGGTGTTCCCGACCGACGGGCTGGGGCTGCTGCAGCTGAAGCTCTTCGAGGCCACGACGGAGGCGAAGCTCGTCCAGCCGACCTTCATCGTCGCCCACCCGACCGACGTCTCGCCGCTCGCCCGTGCCAGCGACGCGAACCCCGCCGTCACGGACCGCTTCGAGCTCTTCATCACCGGCCGCGAAATGGCCAACGGCTTCTCCGAGCTGAACGACCCCGAGGACCAGGCGGCACGCTTCGCGCAGCAGGCGA
>CAZOIB010000018.1:0-2148 GCA_964579785.1 uncultured Lysobacter sp.
GATCTCCGACAGGCTCGGCTCGGCGCGGAACAGCGCCGACACGACCTGCCGCTCGCCCGCCTCGATGCGGCGCGCGATCTCGACTTCACCCTCGCGGGTGAGCAGCGGCACGCGGCCCATCTCGCGCAGGTACATGCGCACGGGGTCGTCGTAGCGCACCGGCTGGGGCGGAGCGGCCTTGGCCGCCGGCGAGGGCTTCTTGTCCTCGAGCTTGCGCAGCTTCTTGGCGCGCTCGTGGGCCTCCTCCTCGCTGGCGAAGACCTCGATGTGCATCTGGTTGAGCATGGAGTGGATCTCCTCCATCTGCTCGACCTGCTTCTCGGGATCGAGGTCGTCGTCGAGGAGCCACACGATCTGGTCCTCGGTGACGTAGCCCTGCCGCAGCGCGAGCGACTTGACCTCGTCGAGGCGCTTCCGCTGGGCGGCCTTCTCCTTCTCCTTCAACAGCTTCTTGCTGGCAGTCGCAGCCGACATGGATCCTGGCTCCTATTGCTTGAGCTCGCGAATCTGCTTGGAAATCCGGTCGATCTCCGCCATCAGGCGGTTCGCTTCATCGCCGCGAGCGCTCGCCAGGCGGGCGCGGTGCTCGCGACGCGCGCGGTCGAGCGCGCGCACCTTGACCGCACGCAGGGCCCCTTCGGCCTCCGCGTGCCAGTCGTACTCCTCCGGCGCCCCCGCGAGCAGCTCGCGCGCGAGGTCCCCGGCCGTTCCGTCCAGCGTGCCTGCGTCGTCTCCGCGCCACAGGGCCGTGGCCAGTTCCCGCGCCGCGGGATCGGCGAACTCCTCGGGTGTGAGGAGCGCGCGCGCCCAGTCGCGGTACGTGTCGGCGTGGAGAAGCGCCTGCAACGCCTTCCTTTCGAGATCGTTTTCCGACTTCTGCTGCGCGCGTACGGCCGAGACGATGGGTGCTTCACTCGCCTGGCCGCCCCGCGCCAGGCGGGCCGCGCGCGCGAGCACGGCTTCGGACAGGCCGAAGACCTGGCTGGCGCGTTCGACCAGGAGGCGGGAGCGAATGGTGTCCTGAACGCCGACGAGCAGGCGCACGAAGACCTGGAGCGCGCGTTCGCGGGGGTCGCCCCCGCCGCCGCGCTTCAGGACATGTCGTTGCACGAACTCGACTGCATCGTAGGCGGAATCGCGCACTCTACACCAACCGGCTTCCCCTTCTCTACGCACCAGGGTGTCCGGATCGTCCCCCGGCGGCAGGTCCACCACGGCCACGTCCAGTCCCTCCGCCAGCAGCACCCCGAGGGAGCGCAGCATGGCGTCCTGCCCCGCGGCGTCGCCGTCGTACGTCAGCGCCACCCCGCGGGCGAGCCGCCGCAGGTGCTTGGCGTGGTCCGCCGTCAGGGCGGTGCCCGAGGTCGCCACGGTGTTTCGGATGCCGGACTGGTGCAGGGCGATGGCGTCGAAATAGCCTTCCACCACCACGATTTCGCCATCGGACTTCACGTGTTTTCGAGCTTGGTCAAGCCCGAACAGGAACTGGCTCTTGTGGTAGACGGACGACTCGGGCGAGTTCAGGTACTTGGGCTGCTCGTCCCCCATCGTCCGGGCCCCGAACCCCAGCACCATGCCGCCGGGGGCGATGAGCGGGACCATCAGGCGGTTGCGGAACCAGTCGTAGAGCGACCGGGCGCCCTCCTTGCGGCCGGCGAGCCGGGCCTCGAGCAGGACCTCGTCCGGGAACCGCCCCTTCAGGCGCGGCACGAGGTTGTCCCAGCCGGCGGGCGCGAAGCCGAGGCGGAACTCGCGCTGGGTCTCGCGCGTGATGCCGCGGCGTTCGAGGTAGGCGCGCGCGGCGCCGCCCGTGTTGGGATCGCCGAGCCACGCCTCGTACGCCGCGGCGGCGGCATCGAGCGCTTCGAGCAGCGGCGCGCGCTTGCCGCGGTCGCCGCCCGTGCGCCGCTCGGGCACCGGGATGCCGGCGCGGCGGCTGAGCATCTCGACCGCCTCGAGGAAACCGACCTTCTCGGACTCCTGCACGAACTTGAAGACGTCGCCGCCCGCCTTGCAGCTGAAGCAGTGGTAGAACTGCCGCTCGGCGTTGACCGAGAACGAGGGCGTCTTCTCCTGGTGGAACGGGCAGACGCCCATCCAGTTCCGGCCCGAGCGCCGCAGCGGCACGGTCTGGCCGATCACGTCGAC
>CAZOIB010000019.1:0-1612 GCA_964579785.1 uncultured Lysobacter sp.
GCATTCACGCCGTGATCTGCGCGCGGGCGTGGTCCGCGAAGCAGGGCAGTTTCGTGGCCACGTTCGAGGGCGATTCCCTCGACGCGAGCCTGCTGCTGCTGGTCGAGCTGGGCTTCCTCAAGGCCGGCGATCCGCGCTTCGCCGGCACCGTCGCCGCCGTCGAGCGCGAACTGCGGCGCGGCGACTTCATCTTCCGCTACACCCAGGCCGACGACTTCGGCACGCCCGAGAACGCGTTCCTCGTCTGCACCTTCTGGTACATCGACGCGCTGGCGATCCTCGGCCGGCGCGACGAGGCACGCGCGCTCTTCGAGGCGACACTCGCCCGGCGCAACCGGCTCGGCCTTCTCTCCGAGGACGTGGACCCGGTCACCGGCGAACTCTGGGGGAATTTCCCGCAGACCTACAGCATGGTGGGGCTCATCAACAGCGCCACGCGGCTGAGCATCGCCTGGGACCAGGCGTTCTGAGGAACGCCGGGCCGGACTACGCCTTGCGGCGCGGCGGCTTGTAGCGCTTCACGCTGCGCATGATCTCGGCCTTGGCCTCCTCCGGGCCGACCCAGCCTTCGATCTTCACCCACTTGCCCGCCTCGAGGTCCTTGTAGTGGCCGAAGAAGTGGGTGATCTGCTCGAGCATCATGCTGGGCATGTCGCGGGGGGTCTCGATGTCGCGGTAGAGGGGCGTCAACTTGTCGATGGGCACGGCGAGGAGCTTGGTGTCGCCACCCGCCTCGTCGGACATCTTGAGCATGCCGATCGGGCGGCAGCGCACCACCACGCCGGGCATCAGCGCGAACGGCGTCACGACCAGAACGTCGACCGGATCGCCGTCGTCGGACAGCGTGTGCGGGATGTAGCCGTAGTTGCACGGATAGTGCATCGCCGTCTGCACGAAGCGGTCGACGAAGAGCGCGCCCGTCGTCTTGTCGATCTCGTACTTGATCGGATCGGCGTTCATCGGGATCTCGATGATGACGTTGAAATCGTTGGGCAGGTCCTTGCCGGCGTCGACGCGGTCGAGATTCATGGCGTTCCTTCGGTTGGCACGTTGCCCGCGGGGCAAGCGAGCACTGACATTCGGATGTGGTAAATTGCAGGAGCATTATCGCAAGTTCCCGATTTGACTGGCAAAAAAGCCGAATCAAAACGATGAACCGATCGCATCCCCTCATCCTGACGCTGGACCAGCACGGCGTGCCGCACCGCTGGGTGACCTGGCAGCAGGCGGTCTGGTACTACGCCAAGGAGCGCGTGGCCTGGGAAACGGGCCGCGAGGACTTCACCATCTGGGGCGGGCGCTCCCACCTCACCGGCGAGCGCTCCAGCATCACCGCCAATTCCATCATCGCCATCCGCGGCAGGGCGCTGGCGATCCGCGGCTTCCACCATACCCCGCCGCTCAACAACCGCGAGCTCTTCCACCGCGACCGCGCCATCTGCGCCTTCTGCGGCGGATCCTTCCCCCCGCTCCGGCTCACCTGCGACCACCTCCTGCCGATGTCGCGCGGCGGCCGCGACACGTGGATGAACGTCGTCACCGCGTGCCGCTCCTGCAACCAGAGGAAGGGCAGCCGCACGCCCGAGGAAGCGCACATGCAGCTCCTCTACGC
>CAZOIB010000020.1:0-2863 GCA_964579785.1 uncultured Lysobacter sp.
TGAACATCAACACGCAGGCGCGCGCGCAGCGCCAGCAGATCCCGGGCCTGTCGGAAGACGACCCGATGTACGAGTTCTTCCGCCGCTTCATGCCGCCGGACCAGCGCCAGGCCCCGCGCGGCCGTGGCGAGAGGGACGACCAGAAGGGCGAGCGCGGCCAGGCGCCGCGCGGCCCGCTGCGCCCGCACGGGCTGGGCTCCGGCTTCGTCATCTCCGCCGACGGCTACATCGTCACCAACGCGCACGTGATCGAGAACGCGGAGGTGATCAACGTCCGCTTCACCGACAAGCGCGAGATGAAGGCCAAGGTGATCGGCGCCGACAAGCGTTCCGACGTGGCCCTCCTCAAGGTGGAAGCCACCGGGTTGCCGTTCCTGAAGCTCGGCGACTCCAGCAACCTGCGCGTGGGCGAATGGGTGCTGGCCATCGGCTCCCCCTTCGGCTTCGCCAACACCGTGACCGCCGGGATCCTCTCCGCGAAGAGCCGCGATCTTCCCGCCGACTCGACCGCCAGCGACGCGGTTCCCTTCCTGCAGACCGACGTGGCCGTCAACCCCGGCAATTCCGGCGGCCCGCTCTTCAACCTGAAGGGCGAGGTGATCGGCATCAACTCGCAGATCTTCTCGCGCACCGGCGCCTACGCCGGCATCTCCTTCGCGATCCCCATCGACTACGCCGCGAACGTGATCGAGCAGCTGCGCAAGAACGGGAAGGTCACGCGCGGGCGCATCGGCGTGGCGATCCAGAACGTCTCGCGCGACCTCGCCGATTCGCTGGGGCTCGCCAAGACCGATGGCGCCGCGGTGGGCACCGTGGAGGAGGATTCCCCGGCGGCCAAGGCGGGCGTCGAGGTGGGCGACGTGATCCTGAAGATCGACGGGCGCACCATCGAAAGCTCCTCGGATCTCTCGCGCTCCGTGCGGGCGGTGCGTCCCGGGCAGAAGGTCACGCTTTCGATCTGGCGCGCGGGCAAGATGCGCGACGTCGTCGTGACGGTGGGCGAGTTCAAGGACGAGGAAGCCAAGGCCGGCCCGGCCAAGGGCAAGAAGGAAGCCGCCAAGCCGGGCAAGCTGGGCCTCGCGGTCGCCGAGGTGAGCGCGGAGCAGAAGAAGGCCCTCAAGGTGCAGGGCGGCGTGGCCGTGGAAGCGGTCGACGGCGTCGCTCTTGCCGCCGGCATCCAGCCGGGCGACGTGATCCTGCGCGTCAACAACGCCGACATCAAGGACGTGAAGGGCTACACCGACGTCGTCGCCAAGCTCGATCCCAAGAAGCCGGTCGCTCTCCTCATCCGCGACGAGAACGGCACGCGCTTCGTGACCCTCCGGGCGGAGGAGTGACCCCGAAGCTCACCGTCCTCAGCCGCACCTGTTGCCACCTGTGCGAGGAGCTGATCGCGGGGCTCGAACAGCTCCGCGGTCGCTACGACTTCACGATCGAGGTGGTGGACGTCGACCGCCACCCGCAGCTCGAGGAACGGTGGGGCGACAAGGTGCCGGTGCTGCTCGACGGCGAGCGCGAGATCTGCCACTACTTTCTCGACCTCGAGGCGACCGAGGCGCGGCTCGCCCGGATGAAGTAGAATATTGCGCTGCAACAAGGGCACGTCCGGCGTGCCCTTTGTCTTTCTCCCACGGCCATGCAGCGCATCCGCAACTTCTCCATCATCGCCCACATCGACCACGGCAAGTCCACGCTGGCCGACCGCATCATCGAGCGCACCGGGGGACTCTCCACGCGCGAGATGGACGCGCAGGTCCTGGACTCGATGGACCTCGAGCGCGAGCGCGGCATCACCATCAAGGCGCAGACGGCGGCGCTCTCCTACACCGCGCGCGACGGGCAGGAGTACCGCCTGAACCTGATCGACACCCCGGGCCACGTGGACTTTTCCTACGAGGTGAGCCGCTCGCTCTCGGCCTGCGAGGGCGCGCTCCTCGTGGTGGACGCCTCCCAGGGCGTGGAGGCGCAGACGGTCGCCAACTGCTACACGGCGACCGAGCTCGGGGTCGACGTGGTGCCGGTGCTCAACAAGATAGACCTGCCTTCGGCGCAGCCGGAACGCGTGATCCAGGAGATCGAGGACGTGATCGGCCTCGACGCGACCGACGCCATCCGCTGCAGCGCGAAGACGGGGGAGGGCGTGGACGACGTGATCGAGGCGGTCATCGCGCGCATCCCGCCGCCGGTGGGCGACCCGGACGGGCCGCTCAAGGCGCTGATCATCGACTCCTGGTTCGACAACTACGTCGGCGTGGTGATGCTGGTGCGCGTGGTCGATGGCATCCTCAAGCCCAAGGAGAAGATCCTCCTCATGGCCACCGGGGCGCTGCACCTGTGCGAGCAGGTCGGCGTATTCACCCCGAAGTCCCTCGCGCGCGAGAGCCTCTCGGCGGGCGAGGTCGGCTTCGTGATCGCGGGCATCAAGGACCTGAAGGACGCCAAGGTCGGGGACACGGTGACGCACGCGGAGCGGCGCGCGGCCGCGGCGCTGCCGGGATTCAAGGAGATCAAGCCGCAGGTCTTCGCCGGCCTCTACCCCATCGAGTCCAACCAATACGAGGCCTTGCGCGACGCGCTGACCAAGCTGCAGCTGAACGATTCCAGCCTGCGCTTCGAGCCGGAGACGAGCCAGGCGCTGGGCTTTGGTTTTCGATGTGGATTCCTGGGGCTGCTGCACATGGACATCGTCCAGGAGCGGCTCGAGCGCGAGTACGACATGGAGCTCATCACCACGGCCCCGACCGTGGTCTACCAGGTGGCGCTCCGGGACGGGACCGTCATCGACATCGAGAACCCGTCGCGCCTGCCGGATGCCTCGCGCATCGAGGAGATCCGCGAGCCCATCATCCGCGCGACCATCATC
>CAZOIB010000021.1:0-4629 GCA_964579785.1 uncultured Lysobacter sp.
GCGATACTCGGCGGAATCGCCGGCAGCACGGTGGGCGGCGGGCACGGGCAGACGGCAGCCGCCGTCGCCGGCGCCGTGCTGGGCGGCATCATCGGCTCGCACGTCGAGGCGGACGCCAACAAGGGCCAGGGCATCGAGATCACCGTGCTGCTCGACGGCGGCCAGTACATCGCGGTGGTACAGGAGGCGGACGAAGCCTTCCGCGTCGGCGACCGCGTGCGCATCGTCTCGGGCCAGGGCACCACGCGCGTCACGCACTGAACGACCGCCCGCGACACTTGCCCCGCAACAAGGCCTCCGCGCTCCTCCGCGTCGTTCGCTGGGCCAGGCTCGCCCTCCACCTGGGGTCCGCCTTCCTGATCCTCGCCTTCGCCTGGCCGCGCGCCAGGCCGCGGACACGCCACGTCATCGCGATGCGCTGGGCGAAGCGGCTCCTCGCGATACTCGGCGTGCGCGTACGCTGCACGGGGAGGCGCCCGCCGCGCGGCCGCGCCGGCGTGCTGATCGCCTCCAACCACGTCTCCTGGGTCGACATCTTCGTCATCGCCTCGGTACGGCACATGCGGTTCATCGCCAAGAGCGAGGTCCGCGACTGGCCGCTCGCCGGCTGGCTGGCGGAGCGCTCCGGGACGATCTTCATCCACCGCGCGCGCCGCCACGACACCGCGCGCATCAATGCCCTCGTGCACGACGCGCTGGCCGGGGGCGAGTGCGTGGGGCTGGTTCCGGAAGGCACCACCACCGAGGGCGATCGCCTGCTCAAGTTCCACAGCTCGCTCTTCGAGCCGGCAGTCGCCAATCGCGCGCGCGTGCACCCGGTGGCCGTGCGCTACGAGAACCCCGACGGGACGCCGCTCGCCTGCGTGGCCTACGTGGGCGACCAGACGCTCGCCGAATCCCTGCACATCGTGATCGGCACGCGGGAGACGATCGCGCGCCTCGCGTTCGCCGAGCCGATCGAGTCCGCGAACCTCACGCGCCAGCAGGTGGCCGGCGAGGCGCACCGGCGCGTGGCTAGTCTTCTGGGCCTTCCGACCCCGGGCAAGGCACCTGGACCAGGCGGCGATCCTCCAGCCGCACCGCGGTGAGCGTGCGGCCCCAGACGCAGCCGCTGTCGAGCGAAAGCACGTTGTCGCCGATGTGCAGTCCGAGCGCGGACCAGTGTCCGCAGACGATGGTGTGCGTGGCACTCGCGCGGGCCGGCATGGCGAACCACGGAATGCGCTGCGAGTAGTGCTCACCGGGCTCGCCCTTGAACGCGAGCTCCATCTCGCCGTCCCGCGTGCAGACGCGCAGCCGGGTCATCGCGTTCACGATCGCGCGCAACCGATCGTCACCCGCGAGCGCGTCGTGCCAGCGCGTCGGGTGGTTGCCGTACAGGTGCGCGAGGAAGCGCCGCCAACCCGGCCCCTGCAGCACGGTCTCGACTTCCCCCGCCAGCTCGCGCGCCCGGAAGATCGTCCACTCGGGCAGCAGCCCGGCGTGCACCATCGCAAAGGCGCCCTCGACGTGCATGAGCGGCCGGTGGCGCAGCCAGTCGAGCAGCTCGTCGCGATCCGGTGCGGCGAGCAGGCCCGCGAGGGTGTCGCGCGGGCGCGACTTCTCGATGCCGGCCGCCACGCAGATCAGGTGCAGGTCGTGGTTGCCGAGCACCGTGATCGCGGATGTCCCGAGGCTCTTCACGAAGCGCAGGCAGCCGGCCGAGTCGGGGCCGCGGTTCACCAGGTCGCCGACGAACCAGAGGCGGTCGCGCGCGGGGTCGAAGTCGATCGCCGCGATGAGGCGCTCGAGCGGCGCGAGGCATCCCTGGAGATCGCCGATCGCGTAGAGGGCCATGGGAGTGGAAACGCAAAAGGGCGACCGCGATCGCCCTTTCGCTGCGGTCCGGGCGGTCGGGCGGCTACTTCGAGCCGGCGACCATGTAATCGACCGCCGCCTTCACATCCGCGTCCGCGAGGGCCGCGTTGCCGCCCTTGGGAGGCATGGCGCCCTTGCCCTTGAGCACGGCGGCGTACAGGGCCTCGGTGCCGCTCTTGATGCGCGGCGCCCACGCGGCCTTGTCGCCCAGCTTCGGGGCATTGGCGGCGCCGGTCGCGTGGCAGGCCATGCAGGCGGTGTCGTAGGTCTTCTTGCCGTCCGGCTTGGCCGGCGCGGCGGTCACCTTGGCGGTGGCGACCTTCGGTGCGTCGGCCGCGGGCGCGACGGGCGCGGAACCTTCGAGCTGCAGCTTCGCGACGGGTCCGATGCGCTTCGCGAGCGCCTCGGGGGCCATGGCCGGGTCCTTCTCCAGCGAGCGGCCGCCATAGGCGCCCACGGCGAAATTCGCCATCAGGACGATGCCCACGACGAGCGCGATCGCGCCCACGCCGATCCAGATCGCCAGCTGCAAGGGATGCGTTTCGATGTTGTCTGCGACGGGGTCGTGGTGGGCTTCGGACATGGCTTCCTCGGGATTCTCGGACGATGCGATCACTTCCGCAGGCCGCGATTATAGCCCGCCCTGCAGGGGGAAATCACCGCTTGCGTTGGACGGGGGGTGACGAAGTCGTTTAGAATCCGGCACCTACGCGCCCGTAGCTCAGCTGGATAGAGTACTGCCCTCCGAAGGCAGGGGTCGCACGTTCGAATCGTGTCGGGCGCGCCACGAATTCCGAGGCATTGCAGGAAGGACCGCCTCCCGTCCAGCCTGCCTCAAGGCATCACGCCCAGCTTGAGCGCCTTGCACGCCTTGCGCAGCCTTGCATCGAACGTCGCCAGCGGGATGCCGAGTCGCCCTGCCAGCTCCACGTATGCGGCATCGTAGGCACTGAGATCCTGACGATGCGCGATGTCCATCGTCCTGGCGAGGACGGCATGGTCCGCGCCGAAGTCGACCTCGATCGGAAGCTCGTTCAACAGGGCAATCCGCTCTTCGAAATCGCGGATGCCGATGCGACGGGCCCGGAGCGCGACCAGAAGGGCGTTGCGCACCTCCAGCGGCCAGATCGCCGGCACCTGCGCCGACGAACTGACGAGCAGCTCGGCAATCGAATCCGCGGCCGCACTTTTCTCGTCGGGAAGCAGCGTCGCCAGGATTGCAGAACTGTCGAGGACGAACGACATCAGTAACGGTGGCCGCGGTGCGCAAGATCGCGAACGCTCTCGCCTTCCTTCAGCAGGTCCTGCAGGCGAACGCCACGGCGGGCCAGTGCTTCCCGTCCTTCGCGCAGGCGCGCCAGCGTGCCGCGCACCGCCTCATCGTCGCGCTCCGCAACGGCCGTGAGCTGCGCAACGGGCTTGCCGTGCTTCGTGATCACGAACCTCTCTCCTTTCCGGACACGTTCAAGCAATTGCGCGAGGTGTGTCTTCGCTTCGTAGACGCCAATCTCCGGCATGGGACCCTCCCGACTTCTGGTCTGAACAGGTCTAAATTACCACGAACCGGGATTCCCATCCCGACAACGGCCGAAATCGCAAAGGGGATGACATCCCAAGCGGCCTTCGTGTCGCGAAACGTGGCCTTGAAGTGCGGATTGGAAAGCGGCGGCGGCGGCCGCGCCAGCCGGTCAGGCCGCCCGCGAACCCGGCACCGCCTTGAGCTTCGGCCGCACCTGCGACTGGAACTCCGGCACCCAGCGCTTGAGATCGCGGCGCACCTCGACGTCTCCGGAAACGCGCTCCTGGCCGAGCCAGGCCAGCAGCTCGTCGAGCCAGCCGCGCGCCTGGCCGTCGCGGGCCTTGGCGATGCGCAGCTTCGGGTGCGGCGTGGGCCGCGTGTGCTCGGCGTCGGCGAGCAGCTCCTCGAAGAGCTTCTCGCCCGGGCGCAGGCCGGTGTAGATGATCTTCACCTCGTCCTCGGAAAGCTCGGAGAGACGGATCATGTCGCGCGCGAGGTCGACGATCTTCACCGGCTCGCCCATGTCCATGACGAAGATCTCGCCGCCGAGCCCCATGCAGCCGGCCTGGAGGACGAGCTGCGCCGCCTCGTGGATGGACATGAAGTAGCGCACCATTTCCGGGTGCGTCACGGTCACCGGGCCGCCCTTGTCGATCTGCTCCTGGAAGCGCTGGATGGCGCTGCCCGCGCTGCCGAGCACGTTGCCGAAGCGCACCATCTCGAAGCGCGTGTCGCTGCCGGCCTGCAGCGCCTGGCAGACCATCTCCGCGAGCCGCTTGGTCGCACCCATCACGTTGGTGGGGTTGACCGCCTTGTCGGTGGAGACGAAGACGAACTTGCTGACCCCGTAGTCGATCGCCGCGCGCGCGACGACGTAGGTGCCGTAGACGTTGTTCTGCACCGCCTCCCAGGAGTTGAGCTCCTCCATCAGCGGCACGTGCTTGTAGGCCGCGGCGTGGAACACGATCGACGGGGAATACTGGTGCATCACCTGGGAGACGCGCTGCGCGTTCTTCACGTCTCCGACCACGCTCGCCACGGGCATCTCCGGAAACGTGTCGCGCAATTCCGTGTCGACCCGGTACATGGCGTACTCGCTCTGCTCGAAGAGGACTAGGAGCGAGGGCTGGAAGACGGCGATCTGGCGGCAGAGCTCGGAGCCGATGGAGCCGCCGGCGCCGGTGACGAGCACCACCTTCCCGGTGAGCAGCTCGTGCAGCCCGGCGTCGTCGAGCGTGACGGGCTCGCGCTTC
>CAZOIB010000022.1:0-2800 GCA_964579785.1 uncultured Lysobacter sp.
CACCGGGCCGGTCCATTCGTACGCCTGCGTGCCGGGAGGTTGCTTGTACCAGCCGGGATCCTTGTAGTCGCCCGGCTTCTGGTCGCGGCGCACCTTGAAGACGGTGAACATGCCGCCCATCTCCACCGGGCCGTAGGGACCTGTGCCGTTCATCAGGGGCAGCGTGTTGTCCGGCAGCGGCAGCACCATCTCGCCCAGGTCGGCCATGCCGCGCTCGCCCATCACCATGTACTCCGGGATGAGGGAGGTGATCTGCTTCGCGAGCCCGCGGTGGTCCACGCCGATCATCGTCGGCACGTCGTGACCCATGGCGTTCATGGTGTGGTGCGACTTGTGGCAGTGGAAGGCCCAGTCGCCCTCCTCGTCGGCCAGCAGTTCGATCTGGCGCATCTGCCCCACCGCGACATCGGTCGTCACCTCGTACCAGCGGGTCGAGACCGGCGTCGGCCCGCCGTCGGTGCCGGTCACCAGGAACTCGTGGCCGTGCAGGTGGATCGGGTGGTTGGTCATGGTGAGGTTGCCGATGCGGATGCGCACCTTGTCGTTCAGGCGCACGTTGAGCGAGTCGATGCCCGGGAAGGAGCGGCTGTTCCACATCCAGAGATTGAAGTCGAGCATGGTGTTGATCTTCGGCGTGTAGCTGCCCGGATCGATGTCGAAGGCGTTGAGCAGGAAGCAGAAGTCGCGGTCCACCGCATCGATGAGCGGGTGCTTCCCCTTGGGATGCGTGACCCAGAAGCCCATCATGCCCATGGCCATCTGCGTCATTTCGTCGGCGTGCGGGTGGTACATGAAGGTGCCGGGACGGCGCGCCACGAACTCGTACACGTAGGTCTTCCCGACGGGAATCTGCGGCTGGTTCAGCCCGCCCACGCCGTCCATGCCGTTGGGGATGCGCTGGCCGTGCCAGTGGATGGTGGTGTGCTCCGGCAATCGGTTGGTGACGAAAATGCGCACGCGGTCGCCTTCGACCACCTCGATCGTCGGTCCCGGGCTCTGGCCGTTGTACCCCCACAGGTGCGCCTTCATGCCGGGCGCGATCTCGCGGACCACCGGCTCGGCGACGAGGTGGAACTCCTTCACCCCCTTGTTCATCCGCCACGGCAGCGTCCAGCCGTTCAATGTCACCACCGGGTTGTAGGGGCGCCCGTTGGGCGGCAAGAGCGGCGGCTGCGTGTCGGCCTTGTCCATCGTCACCGGCTCCGGCAGGGCGGCAAGTGACACCCGGCTAACCGCGGAGACTGCAAGGGTCGCCCCTGCAACTCCGGCGCCCCGGAAGAATTCGCGTCGCGTAACCATGGTCGAATCCTCTCGGTCAGTGGCCCGCGGCCGCTTCAGGTTGGGTGAGCAGCGTCTTCGGCCCCAAGGTACCTTCCACCCGGCCGATCATCGCCATTTGCAGGTCGGCGTCCGCCGCCCAGAAGTCGCGCAGTGCCTCGACATAGCCGGTCACGCTAAGTATCTGCGAGCGCGTGTCGGCCAGGAGGTCGAACACGCCGATCAGCATGCCGTTGTAGCGCAGCAGGTTCTCCTCGGCGATGCGCTTCCTGAGCGGCACGATTTCGTCGCGGTAGTGCTTAGCGATGTCGTGGGTGAGCCGGTAACTGCGGTAGGCCTCCCGCACTTCCGAGCGCGCGTTGATGGCGGTCTGCGCGGCGCGGTCGAGGGCCTGCAAGTAGATTGCCTCGGCCTTGGCCACGCGGGCCGTCCCCCAATCGAAGAGCGGTAGTTCGAGTGCGATTTCGTAGCCCTTCTTGTACGGATCCGACTTTTCGCCTTCGAGAACGCGGGCGGGCCCTAACTCGAGCACATTGATGAACCGGGTCGTCTCGGTGAGGTCGAGGTTGCGAGCCACGGCCTCTGTCTCGAGGATGGCGGCCCGTATGTCGAGACGCTGCGCGATGGCCTGGCGCTCGATGTCCGGGCGCTCGGAGGCGGTGCCCGGAAGGTCGGGAAGGCGCTCCGGCAACTCGTAGCCGGCCTGCCCGCCCCACAATCCCATCAGTCGCGTCAGGCGTTCCCGGGCGGCGCTCTGCGCGTGCTCCGCGCGCGCTAGGTAAAGCGCGGCATCCGCGTAGAAACCGTGTTCTCTCGCACGCGCGAGCCTGCTCCAGTTTCCGGCTTGCTCCATCCGCCTCGCGAGTTCGGCGCTCGCGTCCGCTGCGCGCAGCACCTGGCGCATGTAGCGCACGGTCTCCTCCGAAGCGACCGCGGCAATCCAGGCCTTGCGCGTCTCGGAAGCGAGACGCAGCACTTCGACAGCAACACTTTGCTGCGCCCGCGCGAACCGGCGCTTCTCAACCTCAAACGCGAGCGGGGCGGTCACGAGCGAAAGCACGTTGAAGGTGAGCGCCTGTTCGATTTTGTAGTCGTGACCCAGCTTGGCACGAAACATCGAGAAGTGCGGATTCGGCAGCCGCCCAGCCTGCACCAGGTCGGCTTCGGCTATGCCCAATTCGGCGAATGCCGCGCGCAGGTCGCGATTGTTCAGAATGGCCACCTGTACCGCATCGTCGGCCGACAGAGGCCGCTTGCTGAGCAGTGTCGCTACTCGAGATTCGAGCGCCTCACGTTCGGCGTCGGTTCGTGGCCAGATCGCGTCCTTGCCGATTCGTTGCCTTACCTCCTGTTCGACTGACCCAAAGCCGCCGTCGGGCGTGAACGTGGCACACCCGCCCAGAATCATGGCACCCACGAAGACGGAGGCGCGTCCTCGCAACCCCTGTAATCTCCCGTTCAACGCCTATTTCCCCTTGGCTTCGCCAGGGTTCTTGGGCGCACCAACCGGCACGCCCTTCCC
>CAZOIB010000023.1:0-3823 GCA_964579785.1 uncultured Lysobacter sp.
GGTGATCTGGGACCGGGACATCCTCGCCTTCTTCCTCATCGGCGTCCTCCTCTTCGGGCTGGGGCTCGTCGGCGAGTACGTCGGGCGCATCTACCAGCAGGTGCGCGAGCGTCCGCGCTACCTGGTGCAGGCCATCCTCGAGAAGCGCGACCCGTGAACGCCACCGCCGTCGTCTTCGCCTACCACGACGTGGGCTGCAGCTGCCTTTCCGTGCTCCTCGCGCAGGGCGTGCGCGTGGCGCTGGTCGTGACGCATCGCGACAGCCCCGCGGAGAACATCTGGTTCGCGAGCGTCGCGGAGGTCGCGCGCAAGGCCGGCCTGGAGGTCGCCATGCCCGACGACCCGAACGCGCCGGAGTTCGTCGCCCGCCTGGCGGCACTCGCGCCCGACTTTCTCTTCTCGTTCTACTACCGGCAGATGCTCTCGCCCGCCGTGCTGGCGACCGCGGGGCGCGGCGCGTACAACATGCACGGTTCGCTGCTGCCGCAATACCGCGGGCGCGTCCCGGTGAACTGGGCCGTGATCCATGGCGAAACCGAGACCGGGGCCACCCTGCACGAGATGGTGGAGAAGCCCGACGCCGGCCGCATCGCCGGGCAGGAATCCGTTCCCATCGGGCCCAACGACTCGGCTGCGGAAGTGTTCGCGCGGGTCACCGACGCCGCCGCGCGCGTTCTCGAAGCCACCCTGCCCGCGATCCTCGAAGGCACGGCAGAGCTGCGCGCGCAGGACCTGCGCCAGGGCAGCTACTTCGGCGGCCGCCGGCCCGAGGACGGGCGCATCGACTGGAAGAAGGGCTCGTGGGAAGTGCACAACCTCATCCGGGCGGTTGCCCCGCCCTACCCCGGCGCCTTCACGAACCTGGCGGGACGGCGCGCCCGGGTACTCCGCTCCTGGTGGTCGGAGGCTCCCCGCCTGGACGCCAGGGCACCCGGGACGCTGGCCGTGGCCAACGGCCGCCTGTGGGCGTGCTGCGGCGACGGGCGCTGGATCGATCTGCGCGAGATCGAGTTCGCGGGCGAGAGCGCCCTCTCGGGAAGCGACCTCGCGGCGCGTTTTGCCGCCGCCGGCGAGGGCATGGGACAATTCTCGGCATGACAAAGCGCATCTGCATCCTCGGCGTCAACGGCTTCATCGGCCACCACCTCTCGCAGCGCATCCTCGCCACGACCAGCTGGGAAGTCTACGGAATGGACATGGGCTCGGAACGGGTGGCGGACCTCCTGCCCCACCCGCGCTTCCATTTCTTCGAGGGCGACATCACCATCAACCGCGAGTGGATCGAGTACCACATCCGCAAGTGCGACGTGATCCTGCCGCTGGTGGCGATCGCCACTCCCGCGACCTACGTGCGCGAGCCGCTGAAGGTGTTCGAGCTGGACTTCGAGGCGAACCTGCCGATCGTGCGTTCCTGCGTCAAGTACGGCAAGCGCATCCTGTTCCCCTCGACTTCCGAGGTCTACGGCATGTGCCGCGACGAGGAGTTCGACCCCTACGCCTCCGAGCTGGTGCTGGGGCCGATCGACAAGCAGCGCTGGATCTATTCCTGCTCCAAGCAGCTCATGGACCGCGTCATCTGGGCCTACGGCTCCCAGGGCGACCTCGACTTCACCCTGTTCCGGCCCTTCAACTGGATCGGGGCGGGCCTGGACAGCATCCACACCGCGAAGGAAGGCTCCTCGCGCGTGATCACGCAGTTCTTCGGCCACATCGTGCGCGGCGAGCCCATCCAGCTGGTCGACGGGGGCTCGCAGAAGCGCGCCTTCACCTACATCGACGACGGCATCGATGCGCTCATGCGCATCATCGAGAATCCCGGCGGGGTCGCCACGGGGCGGATCTACAACATCGGCAATCCCGCCAACAACTTCTCGGTGCGCGAACTCGCCGTGATGATGCTGGAACTCGCGAAGGGCTATCCCGAGTACCGCGAAAACGCCGCGCAGGTGCGGTTGATCGACGTGAGCGCGGACAAGTACTACGGCAAGGGCTACCAGGACGTGCAGAACCGCGTCCCCCACATCGCGAACACGATGCAGGAGCTGGGCTGGGCGCCGCGGGTGGACATGGCCACCGCGCTCGGGCGCATCTTCGACTCCTACCGCGCCTCCATCGAGGACGCGCGCGCACTCGACTCTTGAGGTGATCAGCATGGAAACCCCGGTCGTCGGCGTGGTGATGGGGTCCCAGAGCGACTGGGACGTCATGCAGCACGCCGCCAAGGTGCTCAAGGACTTCGGCGTCGCCTTCGAGACGAAGGTCGTCTCCGCGCACCGCACGCCCGATGCGATGTTCGACTACGCCGAGACCGCCCGCGACCGCGGGCTGCGCTGCATCGTCGCCGGCGCCGGGGGCGCGGCCCACCTGCCGGGCATGATCGCCTCCAAGACGACCCTGCCGGTGCTCGGGGTGCCCGTTCCCTCGAAGCACCTGGCCGGTCAGGACTCGCTCTACTCGATCGTGCAGATGCCCAAGGGCATCCCGGTGGCCACCTTCGCCATCGGCGAGGCCGGGGCGGCCAACGCCGGACTCTTCGCCGTGAGCCTGCTCGCGGCCACCGATGCCGCGCTGGCCGTGAAGCTGGCCGGCTACCGCGAGGAGCTGCGCGAGATGGTCGCGGCCATGCAACTCCCCGACGTGCTGTGATCCTGCCGGGAGCGACACTCGGCCTGCTGGGCGGCGGCCAGCTCGGCCGCATGTTCACGGTGGCGGCGCGCACGCTCGGCTACCGCGTCACGGTGCTCGACCCGGACCCGCTGTCGCCCGCCGCGGAATTCGCCACGGGCCACCTCAACACCGCCTACACGGACCCCGCCTCCCTCGCGGAGCTCGCACGGACCTGCGCGGCGGTGACGACCGAGTTCGAGAACGCGCCGGCGGAGGCGTTGCTTGCGCTCGCCGAAAGGACGCTGGTGCGGCCGAGCGGCGACGCGGTCGCCGTGGCGCAGGACCGCAGTCGCGAGAAGGGCTTCATCGCGGCGCACGACCTGCCGGTGGGCCCATACGCCGATGTGCGCAGCGAGGAGGACTTCGACGCGGCGCTGGCGCGCGTGCGCCTTCCGGCCATCCTCAAGACGGCGCGCTTCGGCTACGACGGCAAGGGGCAGGCCACGATCGCCTCCCGCGCGGATCTCGGGCAGGCCTTCGCGCAGTGGAAGCGCGTGCCGTGCGTGCTCGAGGAGCGCCTGGCCCTGGAGCGCGAGATCTCGGTGATCCTCGCGCGCGCCGCCGACGGGCAGGTGGCGGTCTTTCCGGTGGCGGAGAACCGGCACGCCCGCGGCATCCTCGATGTCTCCATCGCCCCTGCCCGCGTTCCCGAGGACCTGGCGGCGCAAGCCTCGGCGCTCGCGACCCGCATCGCGCAGGCGCTGGACTACGTCGGCGTCCTTGCGGTCGAGATGTTCGTGGTGGGCGGCCGGCTGCTGGTGAACGAGATCGCGCCGCGCCCGCACAACAGCGGCCATTACACCATCGACGCCTGCCGCACCTCGCAGTTCGAGCAGCAGGTGCGCGTCCTGTGCGGGCTGCCCCTGGGCGACACGACGCTGCATACCCCGGCCGTCATGGTGAACCTGCTGGGCGACATCTGGGGCGCCGGCGAGCCGCGCTGGGATGCCGTCCTGCGCCACGCCGGCGCGCACCTGCACCTCTATGGCAAGCGCGAGGCACGCCCGGGCCGCAAGATGGGCCACGTGACGGTCTGCGAGCCGGACCTCGCGACAGCCCTCGTCGTGGCCCTGGAAATCCGCCGCGAGCTGGGAATCGCTGAATCCGCCTGAGGCCCCCGGCGCGTCCTACCGCTGCCCCCCTCACTTCCGGAGAA
>CAZOIB010000024.1:0-1584 GCA_964579785.1 uncultured Lysobacter sp.
CGGCAACCGGATGCCGGTGCCCGTCTGATTTATACTCGCCACGCAGCCATTCTCCCCAACGCCGCCGACTCCATGCAACACGAAGATCCCAAAAACGGCGCGCCGCCGCCGGGCAAGGCATGGTCGGGGCGCTTCGCCGAGCCGGCCGACAGGCTCATGCAGCGCTACACGGCCTCCGTCACCTTCGACAGGCGCCTCGCCGAGTTCGACGTCCAGGGCTCGCTGGCCCACGCCCGCATGCTCGCACGTTGCGGGATCATCGACCCGCTCGATCTTGCCGCGATCGAGGGCGGCATGGAGGAGGTGCTGGCGGAGATCCGCTCCGGGCGCTTCGAATGGTCCGTGGCCCGCGAGGACGTGCACCTGAACATCGAGCATCGCCTGACGGAACTGGTGGGAGACGCCGGCAAGCGCCTGCACACCGCCCGCTCGCGCAACGACCAGGTCGCCACCGACATCCGCCTGTGGCTGCGCGCGGAGATCGACGGCCTCGCCGGGCGGCTCGTGGCCGTGCAGGAGCGCCTCATCGACCTGGCCGAGCCCAATGCCGCCACGGTGATGCCCGGATTCACGCACCTGCAGGTGGCGCAGCCCGTGACCTTCGGGCACCACCTCCTCGCCTACTTCGAGATGTTCTCGCGCGACGCCGAGCGCCTGGCCGACTGCCGCCGGCGGATGAACCGCCTGCCGCTGGGTGCCGCGGCGCTTGCCGGGACGAGCTTTCCGATAGACCGCGAATCGGTCGCCGCCGAGCTCGGCTTCGACGGGGTCTGCGAAAACTCCCTGGACGCGGTGTCGGACCGCGACTTCGCCATCGAATTCCTGGCCGCCGCGGCGCTCTGCATGGCCCACGTCTCGCGCCTGGCCGAGGAACTGGTGCTGTGGATGAACCCCCGCTTCGGGTTCGTCGACATCGCCGATCGCTTCTGCACCGGCTCCTCGATCATGCCGCAGAAGAAGAATCCGGACGTCCCGGAGCTCATGCGCGGCAAGGCCGGCCGCGTCTACGGCTCGCTCGTCGCCCTGCTCACCCTCGTGAAGGCGCAGCCGCTCGCCTACAACAAGGACAACCAGGAGGACAAGGAGCCGCTCTTCGACGCCGCCGACACCCTGGCGGACACGCTCGCCATCCTCGCCGAACTGCTGGGCGGCATCACGCCCCGGCCGGAGCGGATGCGCGCCGCGCTGGCGGAAGGGTTCGCCACCGCGACCGACCTGGCGGACTACCTGGTCCGGAAGGGCGTGCCATTCCGCGATGCCCACGGGATCGTCGCCCGGGCGGTGCGCGAGGCCGAGGCCGCCGGGCTGGACCTGGCGCAGCTCACGCTCGAGCGCCTGCAGTCGTTCTCGCCGCTCATTGCCGCGGACGTCTTCGCGGTCCTCACCGCTGAGGGCTCCGTCGCCTCGCGGCGCCACATCGGGGGCACCGCTCCCGAGGCGGTCCGCGCCGCCATCGCCCGCGCCCGCAAACGCCTCCCGGGACCGGGCTGAGGCGCTACTCGCCCTCGCTCTTCGCCTCGTAGAGCCAGCACAGGCGCCGCGTCTCCGGCCCGGAAAGCCGGTCGCCCATGAGGCCGCAGCGGT
>CAZOIB010000025.1:0-12094 GCA_964579785.1 uncultured Lysobacter sp.
GAGCGGGTCCTTGCCCACGAAGTCGAGGAATGCGGCGAGCGCCCCGGCCGGGTCCTCGCCTTCGGTCTGCTCGGTGCCGCCGATCCCGTGCACCTCGATGTTGGCGACCGTGCTGGGGCGGTCCTGGCGCAGCACCACCTCTAAGCTGTCAGCCAGGTCGATCGCCCCGTCCACGACCGCGAGCGCCCCCACGGCGATCAGCGAATCGTGCAGCGCGTCCAGGCCGCCCGATTCCACGTCGACGACCACCCAGCGGCCGGCGACCGGCAGGCGGTCGCGCTCGAACTCCGGGAGTTGCCGCCACCTTTCGACGCGCTGCGCCAGGGCGGACGGGAGGTCCGCACGCGCGCGCCGGAACGGCCAGAGCCTGGAGATCATCGCCCGCGGGAGTTCAGAGCTGGTAGTCGAGGGCGATGCGGTTCTGGAGCTTGCGCGCCTGGCGCAGGGCCTCGCGCAGGATGCGGCGATCGAGGCTGTTCAGCGCGTCCGGGTCGATGCGGTTCGGTTCCGGTGAGCCGCTGCCGCGGTCGAGGCTGTCCTGGGAACGCAGCCGCAGCATCTGCACGAACTGGAAGGCGTCGATGGCGGTCGCCACGTCGTCCTCGCTCATGCGGATCTTCGGGCCCGTGGCGCGCAGCCGCTCGGTCGTGGAGACCGCGCCCACGCCGGCCGCCAGCGACAGGATGCGCGCGCAGTCCACGAACACGCGCGAAGCCTGGCTCTTCAGGTCGATCGTGCCCCCTTCCCCGCCCTGCACGACGATGTCGCCGAAAAGGCCCAGCGGCGGGCGCGTCTGCACGGCGTTGGCGGCCATCTGGCGCAGGAACACCGGGCGGTCACCCACGTTGTCGAGGAGGAACTCGCGCAGGCGGTCGACGAGCGAGGCGTCGCCGTGCAACGAGCGGAAGTCGAAGAATATCGAGGCATTCAGCAGGGCCACCGGGTCCGAGTTGCGGATCCAGTCGTCGAAGCGGTGGCACCACTCGGCGAGGCTCAGGCACCAGTCGGGGTTGCGCGCCATGATGTTGCCCTTGCACAGCGGGAAGCCGCAGGCATCCAGCGTGCGGTTCACCTCGTCGGCGAACTCCAGCAGGCGCTTGCGCGTCGCCTCGCGATCCTCCCCTTCCACCTCCGGAAAGATGATCGCGTTGTCCTGGTCCGTGGCGAGCGTCTGCTCGTTGCGTCCCTCGCTGCCCAGGCCCATCCAGCAGAAGCCGATGTCGGACACCTGGTGGCTGCGCATGGCGAGCTCGATGGCGCGCTCCGTCACGCCGTCGTTCAGCGCCGAGACGAACTGCGTGAGCTGCTCCGCAGCGACCCCCTGCGCCAGCATCGCCGTACCGAGCTCGCGCACCTCCCGGGCCGCGAAGGCGAGCGCGTCCACGTTCTCGGCGCGGCCGATGTCCTTGCGCAGGCCCTGCATCGACAGGCGCTGCAGGCCGAACAGGTCGCGCTCGGAAATCACGCCGAGCAGCGTGCCTTCGTCGACGA
Organism: uncultured Lysobacter sp.; assembly: GCA_964579785.1. Taxonomy (GTDB): domain Bacteria; phylum Pseudomonadota; class Gammaproteobacteria; order Burkholderiales; family Usitatibacteraceae; genus FEB-7. The sequence continues at coordinate 1,492 of CAZOIB010000025.1, forward strand.
CCAGCACGTGGCGGAAGCCGCGCCGCGCCATGAGCTGCGCCGCCTCGGAGAGCGCGCTCGACGCCGCGAGCGTTGCCGGTTCGCGCGTCATGACCTCGGCGACCGGACGGTCCAGCGGCTCCCCGGCCAGCGCCACGCGGTTGAGCACGTCCGTCTGGGTGAAGATCCCGGAGGCCTTGCCCGAGTCCCCGGTGAGGACGATCGAGCCGATGCGCTTCGACTTCATCAGCTCGAGCACCTGGCGCACGCTCGCGGTCTCCGGAAGCGTCACCGGCGAATGGCGCAACGCGTTGCGCAGCGGCGAGGCCATGGTCAGTTCGTCGGCGGCGCGGTTCGAGTAGGCCTCGCGGGTGCCGCGGGTGGAGGCGGCGAGGAGGGCGGCGAGCCGGTGCGTGCAGAAGGCGTGGAACTCCGGGCTGCGCGTCATCAGCTCCGCGAAACGGGTCTCGTCGAGCGCGTAGCAGAACGTGTCGCGCAGGGCCGTATAGCGCAGGGTCGTCGACCGCTTCGCGATCAGGGCCCCGATCGGGAAGCACTCTCCATCGGTGAGGGTGGCGGCCATCGCGTGCAGCGACACCCGCGTCGGCTCGTCGGCCTGCACGGCGCCGCGCTGGATGATGTAGAGCGAGGTGATATGCCCGCTGTCGGGCGACAGGATCACCGAACCCTTGGCGAAATAGCGCAGCTTCAGCCCCGCCGCCAGGTGCGCGAGGTCCGCCTCGCGCATGGCATCGAAGGGCGCGTGCTTGCGCAGCACGTCGGCCGTGGCAGCGGTGAGGAGCGGCGGGGGCTGGCGTTCGTTCATGGCAATGGAACTGCGGGACGGGGGAGCTCCCGTCCCGCAGCCTGTCCTCGTGGCGTTCCGGTTACAGGGGCTGCTTCAGCTGCTCGAGTATCGCCGGATTTTCCAGCGTGGACACGTCCTGCGTGATCTCCTCGCCCTTGGCAAGGACGCGCAGGAGCCGGCGCATGATCTTGCCGGAACGCGTCTTCGGCAGGTTGTCGCCGAAGCGGATCTCCTTGGGCTTGGCGATCGGGCCGATCTCCTTGGCGACCCAGTCGCGCAGCTCCTTCGCGATCGCCCTCGCCTCGTCGCCGGTCGGGCGCTGTCCCTTGAGGACGACGAAGGCCACCACCGCCTCGCCCGTCATGTCGTCGGGCCGGCCGACCACGGCCGCTTCGGACACGAGCTTCGTGTTGGCGACCAGCGCCGACTCGATCTCCATCGTGCCCATGCGGTGCCCGGAGACGTTCAGCACGTCGTCGATGCGCCCCATGATGGTGAAATAGCCGGTGCCCTTGTCGCGGATGGAGCCGTCGCCCGCGAGATAGAGCTTGCCGCCGAGCTCTTCGGGGTAGTAGCTCTTGCGGAAGCGCTCGGGATCGCCCCAGATGGTGCGGATCATGGCGGGCCAAGGGCGCTTCACCACGAGGATGCCGCCCTGCCCGTTCGGGAGGTCGTGGCCGGTCTCGTCGACGATCGCCGCCATGATGCCCGGCAGCGGCAGCGTGCAGGAGCCCGGCACGAGCGGCGTCACGCCCGGCAGCGGCGTGATCATGTGGCCGCCGGTTTCAGTCTGCCAGAAGGTGTCCACGATCGGGCAGCGCGAGCCGCCGACGGTCGTGTAGTACCACATCCACGCTTCCGGATTGATGGGCTCGCCAACGGTGCCGAGGATGCGCAGGCTGGAGAGGTCGTACTTCTTCGGCAGTTCGCCACCGGCCTTGATGAGCGAGCGGATGGCGGTCGGTGCCGTGTAGAAGACGTTCACCTTGTGGTCCTGGATCATGCGCCAGAACCGTCCGGCATCCGGGTAGGTCGGCACGCCCTCGAACACGATCTCGGTGGAACCCGCGGCGAGCGGCCCGTAGGCGATGTAGGTGTGGCCCGTGACCCAGCCCACGTCCGCCGTGCACCAGAAGACGTCGGTCGGCTTGTGGTCGAAGGTCCACTCCATCGTGAGCATCGCGTGCAGCAGGTAGCCGCCCGTGGAGTGCTGCACGCCCTTGGGCTTGCCGGTGGAACCCGACGTATAAAGGATGAACAGCGGATGCTCCGCGCCGACCCAGGTCGGCTCGCAATCCTGCGGCTGCCCCTTGACGACGTCGTGCCACCACCGGTCGCGTGCGCCCATCGTCACCGGGGATCCGGAGCGCTTGTAGACGAAGACGTCGCGGATCGCCTCGCACCCGCCCATGGCGAGCGCCTCGTCCACCGCGGGCTTGAGCGGGATCTCCTTGCCGCCGCGGAACTGGCCGTCGGCGCAGATCACCGCCACCGCGCCGGCGTCGATGATGCGTTCGTGCAGGCTCTTGGCGGAAAAGCCTCCGAACACGACCGAGTGGGTGGCGCCGATGCGCGCGCAGGCCTGCATCGCCACGACGGCCTCGATGGACATCGGCATGTAGATGAGGACGCGCTCGCCCTTATGGATGCCGTGCGCCTTCAGCGCATTGGCGAACTGGCAGACGCGGTGATAGAGGTCCTTGTAGGTCGCCTTGGTCACCGTGCCGTCGTCCGCCTCGAAGATGATCGCGACCTTGTCGGGCTGCGTCTTCAGGTGCCGGTCGAGGCAGTTGTAGGAGGCGTTCAGCTCGCCGTCGTGGAACCACTTGTAGAAGGGGGCCTGCGACTCGTCGAGCGTCTTCGTGAAGGGCTTCGACCACAGGAGCTTCTCGCGCGCGAGGCGCGCCCAGAAGCCCTCGAAGTCGCGCGCGGCCTCGTCGCACAGCGCCTGGTAGGCCGCCATGCCGGACACGTTCGCCTGCTTCATGAACGCCTCCGGGGGCGGGAAGACGCGCGTCTCCTGGTGGACGGATTCGATATTGGCCATGCGGTGTTCCTCCTGTTGGCGGTGCGTCCCGTGGGGGGCGCAATTCTTCTCGTTCGCGGGCCCGCGGGCGGGCCGTGTTTTTATAGCACAGCGCTCGCCGCGCCGCGCCCCTCGCCCCCCGGGAAAACCCGCAACGCGGGCGCGAAGTCTCCTATCTTATATAAGACTGTTGACGCACCGCAACATCGGTGCTAGCGTGGACCGGGGCTGGGAATGCGTCGACCCGCGTACGCGACGACGGCGCTTCCCGGCCGGTATTGCAACCCGTTGAAATCGCGAGGATTCCATGAACGCGCCGTTGCCCTCCTCCCTGCCCGCCTCGACCCCGGCCGCGCCCGAGATCCTCGGCGACTACTGGCCCGGCATCCAGATCTACTACCCGCCGGTCAAGTACGCGCCGTCGCTCGGCATCTACGAGGACCTCGAGCAGGCGGCGCAGCGCTTCAAGAAGCACGCCTGGAACACCACCTCGCACACCCTGCTCTTCGACCTCGAGGACGGCTGCCGGCAGAAGGAGATGAGCCGCGAGCTGCTGCGGCGCGAGCTTCCCAGCCTGCCGCGCAAGCGCGAGGTGCAGGTCGCCGTGCGCATCAACCCCTTCCGCACCGAGGAATACGAAAAGGACCTCGCCCTGATCCGCGACCTCGCGGATCATTTCGACGCCGTGATGCTGGCCAAGGCCGGGGAGGCCTACGGCGCGCCGGAGATCCGCGACCTTTCCGCGGTGCTCGTGGGGCTCAACCACCGGATCACCATCCAGCCCATCATCGAGCACCCCAAGTCGCTCAAGATCGCGCCCGAGCTCATGCAGTACGCGACGGTGAAGCACGTGGTGTTCGGCATCCACGACTTCTCCAAGGCCATGGGCATCCAGATCACGCCGCGCCACTGGACCGAGGAACTCAAGTTCTACCTGCACGACATCCTGTTCGAGGCGCGCATCGCCGGCAAGGGCGTCATCGGCGGCGTCGAGACGCTCATCGGCCAGTCGACCATGCCGGAGGACTTCGTCGAACCCGACGATGTCCGCCGCTGGCTCGACCTGCACGGCGACGAGGAGTCGCGCGTCGTCTACCGGCACGCCTGCGAGGAGGCCTCCCTGGGGCTCTCCGGCAAGCAGGTGATCCACCCGTCGCACATCCATCCGTGCAAGGTCGCCTTCACGCCCTCGCCTTCGGAGATCAAGACCCGGATCGCGATCCTCAAGGCGGCGATCGAGGCCGACGCCCTGCTCGGCGGCGCCATCAAGTTCCAGGGCGAGATGCTCGACCCGCCGATGTTCGGCAAGGCCCTGCAGACGCTCCTGCGCGCGCATGCCCTGCACGCACTGTCCGCCGCCGACACCGACTTTGCGATGGATGTCCTGAAGCGTCTGCCGGCACAAGTCGTGCGGGAGAACTGGCCATACGGGGTCATCCTGTGAATGCCCGCACCGCCTCGCCGTTCGCGCCTTTTCCGCCCTGGAAATGGGACGTGCCCGCCCGGCTCAACATCGGCGTGGCGTGCAGCGACGCCCACCTGGGCACGCCCGCCGCCGACCGCGTGGCGATGATCGTCGAGGACGACGCCCTGGGCACCAGTTCCATCACCTACCGTGCGCTCGCGGAACGCACCAGCCGCTTCGCCGAGCTCCTGCGCCACCTGGGCATCGGCGCAGGCGAGCGCGTGCTGATCCGCCTGCCGAACTCGATCGATTACCCGACCGCCTTTCTCGGTGCGATGAAGCGCGGCGCGGTGAGCGTGCCGACCTCGACGCTCCTGACCGCCGAGGAGGTGGAATACCTCGCGCACGACTCCGGCGCGCAGGCCATCGTCATCGACAAGGCCGCGTGGAAGCTCATGGGGGACAAGCTCGCGGGCAAGGAAGCATTGCGCTTCGCTCTCCTTTCCGGCCCCGGCGCGGTGACCTCCTTCGAAGGCGTCGAGGCCATCGATCTGGAGAGCGCGCTCGCGCGGATCGCGAGCTGGAATCCGCCCGAAGACACCGCGATCGACGCTCCCGCCTACCTCGTCTACACCTCCGGCACGACCGGCTATCCCAAGGGCGTGCTGCACGGGCACCGCTCGCTCATCGGGCGCACGCCGGCGGCCACCTACTGGTTCGACTTCCGGGAGCATGGGGATCACCTGGGGGCGGCACCGCCCGGCCAGGGCGACCGCATCGTCCACTCGGGCAAGTTCAACTGGACCTACGTGCTCGGCTCCGCCCTCATGGATCCGCTCTTCCACGGCAAGACGGTAATTGCCCACGAGGGCAGGAACGACGCCGAGACCTGGCCGCGGTTGATCGCCAAGCACGGCGCCACGATCTTCATCGGCGTGCCGACGATCTACCGGCAAATCCTGCAGAAGACGGCCTTCACGAAGGCGGACGTGCCCACGCTGCGGCATTGCATGAGCGCGGGCGAGCACCTTTCCGACGAGGTCTTCGGGCTGTGGAAGGATCGCTTCGGCCTCGACATCTTCGAGGCGGTGGGCATGAGCGAATTCAGCTACTACCTCTCGCAGAGCAAGTTCCGCCCGATCCGGCCGGGGTCCGCCGGCTTCCCGCAACCCGGACACGACATCCGCCTCCTCGACCCGGAGACCCTCGCGGAAGCGCCGGCCGGCGAGGAAGGCATGATCTGCATACCGGTAGCGGATCCGGGCCTGTTCCTCAGCTACTGGAACCTTCCGGAAGAAACCGCGAAGCTGAAGCACGACGGCTGGTTCTTCACCGGCGACTACGCGCGCTACGACTCCGACGGCTACCTGTGGTTCCTGGGGCGCAAGGACGACATCATCAAGAGCTTCGGCTACCGCGTCTCGCCCTACGAGGTGGAGCGCGTCCTGAAGAGCCATCCGGCGGTCGCCGACTGCGCCTGCGTGGGGGAGGAGGCCGGCAAGGACAAGCTGCTGGTCGTCGCCTACGTGATCCCGCATGCCGGCAAGTCCGTCACGCCGGACGAACTGGCCGCCTTCGGGCGCGAGCATCTCGCCGCCTACAAGGCCCCCAAGGTCGTCTATCTCGCCAAGGACTTCCCGCGCACCCGCAACGGCAAGATCCTGCGCCGCGAAATCTCTCCCGCCATCGCCGTGTCACGGTCGGCAGGCTAGAATTCGCGGATGACTACCCCATCCCCGCCTTCCAGGAACCCCCGTCCCGCCGCGATCGTCGCGCTGGGCAGCTTCATCTTCTGGACCCGCTGGCTGCAGGCGCCGCTCTACCTGGGCCTCATCGTCGCGCAGGCCGTCTACGTCGTCCATTTCTGGGTGGAGCTGGTCCACCTCGTCGAGGCGTCCTTCGGCAACAAGGCGGCGCTGGCCGCCCTCATCGACAGCGTCGGGTACAGCCTGCCGGAGATCAAGGACGCGGCCGGCGCCGTCATCGGCCACGCGGCGCCGAAGTTCAACGAGACGGTGATCATGCTGGTGGTGCTGGCGTTGATCGACGTGGTGATGATCTCGAACCTGCTCATCATGGTGATCGTCGGCGGCTACGAGACGTTCGTCTCGCGCATCGACCTCGAGGGGCACCCCGACCAGCCCGAGTGGCTCTCGCACGTGAATGCCTCCGTCCTCAAGGTGAAGCTCGCCACCGCCATCATCGGCATCTCCTCGATCCATCTCCTCAAGACGTTCATCAACGCCGACAACTACAGCGAGAAGGTGCTGATCGCGCAGACCGCGATCCACATCGCGTTCCTGTTCTCCGCCATGGCCATTGCCGCCTGCGATCGCATCATGCCGCACCCGGAATCGGACTCGCACTGATCCCGCCGCACTCCCGAGACCCGCCCTCATGACCATGATCCGCAACGCCGACCTCATCCAGTCCGTCGCCGACGCCTTCCAGTACATCAGCTACTACCACCCGGTCGACTACATCCGCGCGCTCGCCAAGGCTTACGAGCGCGAGGAGTCGCCGGCCGCCAGGGACGCGATGGCGCAGATCCTCATCAACTCGCGCATGTCCGCCGAGGGGCATCGCCCGATGTGCCAGGACACCGGCATCGCGATCGCCTTCATCCGCGCCGGCATGGACCTGCGCTGGGAAGGCGGCATGACGCTGCAGCAGATGGTCGACGAGGGCGTGCGCCGCGCCTACACCGACAAGGACAACCCGCTGCGCGCCTCGGTGCTGGCCGATCCGGACGGCAAGCGGAAGAGCACCGGCGACAACACGCCTGCGGTGGTGCACGTGGAACTGGTTCCCGGGGACAGGCTGGAGGTCATCGTCGCGGCCAAGGGTGGCGGCTCCGAGAACAAGAGCAAGTTCGCCATGCTGCTGCCCTCCGACTCCATCGTCGACTGGGTGCTTTCCGTCGTGCCGACGATGGGCGCGGACTGGTGCCCGCCCGGCATCCTCTCGCTCGGCATCGGCGGCACGCCGGAGAAGGCGATGCTCATGGCCAAGTGGGGCATGATGGATCCGATCAACATCCAGGAGCTGATCGCACGCGGACCGAACAGCCGCGCGGAGGAACTGCGCCTGGAGCTCTACGACAAGGTCAATGCGCTGGGCATCGGCGCGCAGGGCCTGGGCGGGCTCACCACCGTTCTCGACGTGAAGGTGAACGACTATCCGACGCATGCGGCTTCGAAGCCCGTGGCGCTCCTGCCCAACTGTGCCGCCACGCGCCACCAGCACTTCGTCCTCGACGGTTCCGGCCCCGCCACGTTCGAGCCGCCGGACCTCGAGGATTGGCCGAAGCTCGCCCTCGACTTCGCGAAGAGCCGGCGCGTAAACCTCGACACGCTCACCAAGGCCGAACTCGCCACCTGGAAGTCGGGAGAGACGCTGCTCCTGTCGGGCAAGCTCCTCACGGGGCGCGACGCAGCGCACAAGCGCATGGTGGAGATGCTCGCCAGGGGAGAAAAGCTGCCCGTCGACTTCACCAACCGCTTCATCTATTACGTCGGGCCGGTGGATGCGGTCCGCGACGAGGCGGTGGGCCCTGCGGGTCCGACCACCAGCTCGCGGATGGACAAGTTCGTCGAGACGATGCTCGCGCAGACCGGCCTCATCGGCATGGTGGGCAAGAGCGAGCGCGGCCCGGTCGCCACCGAGTCGATCAAGAAGCACAAGGCGGCCTATTGCATCGCCGTGGGCGGCGCCGCCTACCTCGTGTCCAAGTCGATCCGGAAGGCGCGCGTGCTCGCCTTCGCGGACCTCGGCATGGAGGCCATCCATGAATTCGAGGTGAAGGACATGCCGGTGACGGTCGCCGTCGATACCGAAGGCAATGCCGTGCACAGGACCGGCCCGGCGCAGTGGCGGGCGAAGATCGGCAAGATCCCCGTCGTCGTCGCGTAGGCGAGGTGGGCAGGCCCGCGGTCGCCCGCTCGGGCTCTTCCGACGCTCTGTGGATCGCGCGGCTTGCGGCCCGCGCGAAGCCGGTCTTCGTGATCACGCAGTCCGCGCAGGATGCGGAACGCCTGCGCGACGAGATCTCCTGGCTCGATCCGGCGCTCGCGGTGCATCGCCTGCCGGACTGGGAGACGCTGCCCTACGACCAGTTCTCGCCGCACCCCGACTTGGTGTCGGAACGCCTGGCGACGCTGCACCAGTTCTCCCAGGGTGCCTGTGACGTGGGGCTCATCCCGGTCGCGACCGCGCTGCAGCGCCTGGCGCCGCGCAGCTACCTCGCGGCGCGCACCTTCTTCCTGCGCCAGGGCACCCGCCTCGACCTGGCCGCCCTCAAGGCGCAGCTGGCGCTCGCCGGCTATTGCGCGGTCCAGCAGGTGATGGCGTCGGGAGAGTTCTGCATCCGCGGCGGCATCGTCGATCTCTTCCCCACCGGAGCCGCGGTTCCCTACCGCCTCGACCTGTTCGGCGAGCAGGTCGAGTCGATCCGCACCTTCGACGTCGACACGCAGCGCTCGATCTACCCGGTCGCCGAAGTGCGCCTGCTGCCGGCACGCGAGTTCCCCCTCGACGACGACGGCCGCGCCCGCTTTCGCGCGAGCTTCCGCGACCACTTCGAGGGCGACCCGGCCAAGCGGCGAACCTACAAGGACGTCTCCAACGGCATCGCCCCGGCCGGCGTCGAGTGCTACCTGCCGCTCTTCTTCGACCAGACCGCCACGCTCTTCGACTACCTGCCGCCGGGCGCGACCTGCGTGCTGCACGAGGACGTGGCGGCCGGTGCCGAGGCTTTCTGGCGGGACCTCAAGAGCCGCTACGAATTGCTGCGCGGCGAAGCCGACCGGCCGATCCTGCCGCCCGACCACCTCTATCTGCCGGTCGAGGAGTTCTTCGTTGCCCTGCAGCCCCTGCCCCGTCTCGACGTAAGGAGCGGTGCGACGGGACCCCTGCCCGAAGGCGCGCCTGTGGTCCAGGCTGCGCCCCTGCCCGACGTCGGGGTCGACCGGCGCGCGGCCGAGCCGCTGCGCGCGCTCGAGCGCTTCGTGAACGGCTTCGCCGGGCGAGTCCTGGTCATCGCCGACGGTCCCGGGCGCCGCGAGACGCTCGCGCAGTTCCTCGGCGAACATGGCCTGCACCCGGCGCTGTGCGACGACTGGCAGCGCTTCACGGCGTCGTCCGCGCCGCTCATGCTCACGCACGGCCCGCTGGCGGCCGGCTTCGCGGTGCCCGCGGAAAAGTTCGCCCTCGTCACCGAGGCCGAGCTCTACCCATCCCAGGTGCGCCAGTCGCGCCGCCGCGACGCGCGCGGGAAGTCGACCGCCGAGGGGATGCTGCGCGACCTGGCCGAGGTGAAGGCGGGAGACCCGGTCGTGCACAGCCAGCACGGCATCGGCCGGTACCAGGGACTGGTCACGATGGACCTGGGCGAAGGTCCGACGGAGTTCCTGCACCTCGAGTACGAGGGCGGCGACAAGCTCTACGTGCCGGTCGCGCAGTTGCACCTGATCAGCCGTTACACCGGCGCCTCACCCGAGGATGCGCCCGTGCACCGCCTCGGCAGCGGGCAGTGGGAGAAGGCAAGGCGCAAGGCGGCGCAGCAGGTCCGCGACACCGCCGCCGAACTGCTCGACCTCTACGCACGCCGCGCCGCACGGCAGGGCTATGCGTTTCCCCTCAAGGCCCAGGACTACGAGGCTTTCTCCGGCGCCTTCGACTTCGAGGAGACTCCCGACCAGGCATCGGCCATCCAGTCCGTCGTCGCCGACATGACCTCGGGCAAGCCCATGGACCGCCTGGTGTGCGGCGACGTGGGCTTCGGCAAGACGGAGGTCGCGATGCGCGCGGCCTTCGTGGCCGTGGCCGCGGGCAGGCAGGTGGCCATCCTCGTGCCGACGACGCTGCTCTCCGAGCAGCACTTCCAGAATTTCAGCGACCGCTTCGCGCCCTGGGCCGTGAAGCTCGCCGAACTCTCGCGCTTCCGCAGCGCGAAGGAGATCGCATCGGCCGTCGCGGGGCTGGCCGACGGCACCGTCGACATCGCCATCGGCACGCACAAGCTCATCCAGAAGGACGTCAAGTTCAGGAACCTCGGCCTGGTGATCATCGACGAGGAGCATCGCTTCGGTGTCCGGCAGAAGGAACAGCTGAAGCAGCTGCGTTCCGAGGTGGATGTGCTCACCCTCACCGCCACGCCGATCCCGCGCACGCTCGCCCTTTCCCTCGAGGGACTGCGCGATTTCTCCGTCATCGCCACCGCTCCGCAGCGCCGGCTCGCCATCAAGACCTTCGTCGCCCGCCATTCGGCCGGCATCGTGCGCGAGGCGGTGTTGCGGGAACTGAAGCGCGGCGGGCAGGCCTACTATCTCTGGAACGAGGTCGAGACCATCGAGAACCGGCGCGAGATGCTGGAGAAGCTGCTGCC